>CAMAMD010000017.1 GCA_945836785.1 uncultured Clostridium sp. | reverse complement strand
ATTGTATTTACCTATTAAATCCCATAGTGTTGCATTATTGTTTATATTCTATAATTTTTTCAAGAAATAATCAATAGATAATTTACTATTTCTAATTATTTCTTACTAAAACTTGCTGTTGCATTATCAGAATTAAAATCTTTCATGTAGAGTGTTCCTTCCATTCCTTCCAGACCTTCCAGTATACTCCCCAGATTCATCATCTGAATTGCAAGATATTCCCCCTCTCCTAACTCAATTGTGATACCATCGTGAAATAAAACTATCTCATTCTCGGCGGTAAACTCTATGCCATCAATCTCAAGCTCATATTTATCCACGAGCTGAGTAATTGACAATATGGACTGAAACCGGCTCTCGTCATCTATCGGAAGCTTTTCTCCCACTTCCCACTGACTGTAACGAAGACCCTTGATACACGGGACCCCCGGCACCATCTCCGATGATGCATCCAATATAACACCATCTTTATCAAAATATACATATCCATCCATGTATTCCACACAGCCTGCCATGGATTTCTCATATACGATAACCTCTATTTCATTTTTTGAAACAATCTCAATATCCATTTTTGCTACAAACGGAATATCCTCAATCGGCTTTATCTTACTCATCAAATACACAAGTAACGTATTATCGGAGAATTTATGTGTTTCTACAGCCTGACGTATCGTTTCTTCATCCACAGTTTCACACCCTGACACGCGAATCGTTTTCAGATGAAATGT
Source organism: uncultured Clostridium sp. (assembly GCA_945836785.1). Next base: position 13,131 of record CAMAMD010000017.1, on the reverse strand, counting down.
AGACAAATACGCAAATCCGCCAAACAAAACGATCAATATGGAACATAAAATGATTACTTTCTTCTTCGGCATACGCAATCTCCCTCACGTTACTCAGTGGGGCGCATCTGCCTCGACACGCCAAGCACAATTCCAACCTCTATCATCATAAAGACCAGTGACGTACCTCCGTAACTGATAAAAGGAAGCGTGACACCGGTATTCGGTATCGTATTTGTCACTACGCCAATATTGACAATCAACTGAACTGCCACATGCGTAATCACACCTGTAACAAGCAGTCCCCCAAAACAATCAGGCGCATTATTTGCAATATAGCGAAAACGAAGCAGGAGCATAACAAAAAGTGCAATAACGCCGATTGCCCCAAACAACCCAAGCTCCTCACATATAACAGAAAATATCATATCATTATGTGACTCAGGCAAAAATCCCATCTTCTGGATGCTCTGTCCCAGTCCCCTTCCAAACAATCCGCCTGAACCGATTGCATAGAGGGACTGAATTGTCTGAAAACCATTTTCACTTGTTTCCGGGTGAAGCCATGCATCAAATCGATCGCTTCGATATCCCTTTGCGAACACAGCTACTGCTGCACCTGCAACACCGATCAAACCGAGAAGCAACAGGTTCATAAACTTTGGACTTGCCACAAACATGATAATAACCATAACGGCAAAACACACAATCGCTGTACTCAGATTTTCTGTTGCAATCAGCACAATCGAAATTACCGGTAAGATTGCCATCCTGATAATGCCCGGTATTGTATTAAGCAGTTTTCCTCTGGCTGTGCAGGCATGTGCCATATAAATGATAATCGCCGGTTTTACTACCTCCGACGGCTGGAACTGAATCGGTCCAAGCGGAATCCATCTGGTTGCGCCGTTTGTTGCAGTACCGATAATCAAAACCAGCACCGACAAAAATATTCCAAAATAAATCAGTAAAACAGAAAAATGCTGATAATACCGGTAGTTTATATGGGAGACGACTATCATCGCTATGAAACCCATCACAGCAAATATCGCCTGACGCTGCACAAAATATGTACTTGCTTCACCGTTCATCACAGCCCTGTATGAACTTGAACTAAATACCATAAGCAGACCAAACAATACAATCACCATCAGAATAAAGACGACCTGATAATCAAAGTACCCGCCCTTAACCCAAAAGCTGTTATTTAAAGTTCGGTGTTTCTGCCTTGTTGGCTCGCCCTGTACCGCACGATCCATGCATCCATCACTCCTCAAGCTTATTTACATATTCCTTAAATAATTTTCCACGCTGTTCATAGCTTTCAAACATATCCCAGCTTGCACATGCCGGAGATAACAAAACCGCATCTCCCGGCTTTGCATTAGCATGACAATATTCCACTGCTTCCTCGAGACTATCGGCAAATACAATACTATTAAACCCATGATTTTTCGCACAAAGTGCAATTTTTTCTGCTGTCTCGCCAATCAAAACCAGGCTCTTCACTTTTGCATCAAAAGCCTCAATCCACTCGTCATAGGTGGAATGTTTATCATATCCGCCGCCAATCAGAAATGTGGTTGTCGTCATCGCCTGAATTCCTTTGATTGCCGCATCGGGATTTGTTCCCTTTGAATCATTATAATATGCCACATCTCTCACAGTTCTCACATACTCTATTCTATGTTCCACGCCCTGAAAAGCTGTACATATTCTTTCAATTACATCAACCGGCACACCCATATAGTAAGAAACCGCAACTGCTGCCAGTACATTTTCAGTATTATGTGTACCAAGGAGCTTGATATCCTTTAATGACAATACCCTTGTAACGCTATCATCCTCTTTGATTACAATATTGCCATCCTCTACATAAACACCTTCATCCAGTTTCTTCATACGGCTGAAATAAACCACCTTTGCCGGAATCCGTTCTGCCAGTTTCACTGTCTCAGGATCATCGTAATTGAGAACTGCCACATCATCAGCAGTTTGATTCTTTGTTATCGCCAGCTTGCAGTTTGCATAATTTTCAAATGTATAATGCCGGTTCAGATGATCCGGTGTAATATTTAAAATCGCACTGACGTGTGGTTTAAAATCCACAATCGTCTCAAGCTGAAAGCTGCTGATTTCCGCAACAGTAGCTGAATCCTTTGTGGTCTGATCCGCCAGACTGGTATACGGAATTCCGATATTGCCCACCACAAACGTTTTCTCGTTGTAAGCCTTCATGATTTCTCCGACCAGCGTTGTAGTTGTGGTCTTGCCATTTGTTCCGGTAATTGCAGCAACCACGCCTTTCTCATATTGATAAGCGAGCTCAATCTCACTCCATACCGGAAGTCCTGCCGCCTTTACTCTCTCTGCAAACGGTGCATCTGTGGGAATTCCCGGACTGATAACCATAAGACCACACTGTGCGATAATCTCATCGGTCAGCTCCCCGATATGCACTTCAATCCCACTCTTATCGTCACACGCAACCCTCGCCAGGAGAGTCTCCGCGTCAATCTTCGTATTTTCATCAAATAATACAACCCGTTCACCATTCCTTGCCAACAACGCAGCAGCACACAAACCGCTTTTACCGCCCCCGGCCACCAGGATTTTCTTCTCAAACATATCCGTTTCCTCCTAAAACAATAACCATTTCACTATATTGCCAGTATACCGACAAGACAAAGAATTGCTGTTACAATCGAGAATATAGAAACAACCTTCGTCTCCGGCCATCCCGATAATTCAAAATGATGATGTATCGGTGCCATCTTAAACACTCTTTTTCCTGTCTTTTTAAAATATAACACCTGAATAATAACAGATAAAACCTCTGCAAAATAGATAAATCCTACCAGCAAAATGATAAGCGGCATGCGGAGCACATACGCTGTGGAAGCAACAAAGCCTCCCAATGCCAGAGAACCCGTATCACCCATAAATACTCTCGCAGGGTACACATTGTACACCAGAAAGCCAAGCAAGCTGCCTACTGTCGCACATGTAATCGGTGCCACACCTGAGCTATAACCTACTGCAACCACCGTAAAGAAAGTCGCAACCAGCACTGTAACAGAGGATGCAAGCCCATCCAGACCATCCGTAAAGTTTACCCCGTTTACGGTTCCAAGCATTACAAAAAACATAAGCGGGAAATACACCCAGCCAATGTCTACCATTTTCCCCACAAACGGAATCATAATCTCCGTTCCCAAATCCGTATGTGCATAAATATAATATGCAAAAATTGCTGTAACAACGATCTGGCCCAGCATTTTCTGCCATGCACGGAGTCCCAGGGAACGTTTCATCACAACCTTGATATAATCATCCAGAAAACCAATCAGTCCGAATCCCAATGTAGCAAACAAAACAGGAATAATCTGCGGATAATCCTTCACATAAAACAGTGATGTAATCACAATACTGAACATGATAATCAAGCCGCCCATAGTCGGTGTTCCCGATTTTTTCAGATGGGACTCCGGTCCGTCATCCCGGACAAACTGACCAAACTTCAATTTTTTCAGAAATGGAATTACAATGGGGCTTAATACCACGCTGATTCCAAATGCAATTAACACTGGCAAAATAATATCATTTCTACTCATGATGCACACTCCTCCGGTATCTTCCGTATCATCTATTTATAATCTAAAACACCGTATCTTCAAAATATATTGTCTCCACACTGTCCTCCGTTGATTCCTCTGACTTTTCAATTCCGAGATATGGGAGAATATTATTATATATTTCACCGACAACCGGTGCTGCTATCGTTCCACCATAATACACCCCTTCCGGCTCATCAATCAAGATTAAAGTTAATACCTGCGGATTATCAGCAGGTGCAAATCCGATAAAGGATGATATATATTTATTGCTGCTTCTCGGCAGCTTTTCACTTGTGGCTGTCTTGCCGCCAATCCGGTACCCTTCTACATAAGCCTTGTGACCGGTTCCCTCTGCCACTACCGCCTCCAGCAACCCTTTCATAGTCTCCGAAGTTTCTTCACGGATGACATTCTCCTCTGTATCGTATTCCAATTTTTCAATGATATGGTTATTTTCATCCGTCACATAAACGCCAAAGTGCGGTGTTACCAATGTTCCGCCGTTTATAACTGCTGACACTGCCCGCATCAGCTGTAATGGCGTAATCTGAAAAGACTGCCCAAATGACATGGTTGCAAGTTCTACGGCACCCACATTTTCCTCTTTATGAAAAATAGAGTTCGCCTCACCGGGCAAATCAACCCCGGTTTTTTCAAACAAGCCAAGTTTTTCGAGATTCTTATAAAAATTTGCGGCTCCTACCCTTGCTCCAATATCCATAAAAACAGGATTGCAGGAATTCATAATTCCCTGTTTAAAGGTTTCCTGACCATGTCCTACAACTTTATGGCAACGGATTCTTCTATCTTCAACAATACGGTATCCCGGACAATAGAAGCTGTCATCCACGGACACCACCCCCTCCTCAAATGCGGAGGTTGCTGTTATAATCTTAAATGTCGAACCGGGTTCATAGGTATCATTTGTACAAAAGCATCTCCACATCTGGTTCAACATATCCTGGGTTACGGTTTCCCCTTCTTCCAATTCATAGTTCAGTGTAAACGGATTATTTAAATCGTATTCCGGCACGTCCGCAAGTGCATATATCTCACCGTTTTGCGGATTCATCACGATAATGCATACCCGGTTTGCCTGTTTCTTTTCTAAAACCTGCATGGCAGCCTGCTCAACATATTGTTGAATGTTCACATCTATGGATATCACCAGGTTATTTCCCGGAACCGGTTCCACTCTTGTCTCAGCCGCATTTGCTATCTCTATCCCATTTGCTGTCGTAAGTGTATTGATACTTCCGTCTTGTCCCATGAGAATATCATCATACATGACTTCCAATCCGACAATCCCCTGATTATCTGCGCCCGTAAAACCAATGACCTTGGACGCCAGGCTTGAATACGGATAAAATCTTTTATAATCCTCGTCAACCATGACACCATCCAGATTCATCTCACGAATTTCATCTGCAACGGCTTTGTCAACATTGCTCTTTATCTTTTCTCTTGAGGAATATTTCTCAACCTTTTTGCGGACCTCGCTTTCCGCAAGATCCAGTTTTTCAGACAACACACTGATTACCATCTCCGGGTCTGTTATCTGATTGTGAATCACCGAAATGGAGCATACCGGCTTATTACCGGCTATCTCGACACCGTTTCTGTCATATATAATACCTCTCGGTGCCTTTATACTCCGCTCCCTCTCCTGAATCCGGGTTGCCTTACTGCTGTATTCATCAGCCTGAAACACCATAATCCCGGTCAATCTGACAGTTAAAACCAATGTCATGGCCAGTACAATAAAAGTGAATATATCAAGCCTTTTTCTGTTGTGCATGGTGAAATAGGTCATAGACTTTGGATTCTTCTTTGTTTTTCTCTTCACACCCGCACCACACCGCAGATTATCTTACTATTATATTTATTCCCGGATTCGGATTGTATAACTGCTAATTATTTTATTCAATTTATTTCTATTGTACAGGTTCCGTACCGGCACCATCTCCTGACGCCTGTCCGTCTTCTGTAGTCTGCGATTCTGTAGTTTGCGATTCTGTGGTCGTCTGACCTTCCCCTGCATCTGCTCCCGATACATAAGGATTGTTTGCACCACCTGCAACATCATTTTCCGGTACTGTACCGTCATAAATCGGAGTCATTTCCTCCTCCATTGCAGTCTCCGGATCATAATCGTACTCCTCTCCGGTCTTATATATATTCAAATACGGAAACACTTCCTCGGCAATATTCGCAAATATGAATTTTGCTGCCCCGCTGATACGCTGTACTTCTACATTTGGTTCATCTACAACTACATAAATAACAACCTGCGGATCATCAACAGGTGAAAAACCAATGAATGACAACAGATAATTTCCTTCGTTTCTAGGCCATTTCTCAGCTGTACCTGTCTTACCTCCTATGGAATATCCGTCTACAGATGCACCGCCTCCGGTACCCTCCTCGACAACGCCCTGCAGGCTTTCCCGAAGTTGTGCAGAGACATCCTCCGATATAGTTCTTCTCACCAGAACACTTTCCAGATTTTCAATTACATTGCCATCCTCATCTTCAATGCGTTTTACAACACGCGGTTCATAATAATATCCACCGTTTATCGCAGAACAAAACGCTGTTCCAAGCTCAATCATGGATACTGTCACACATTGTCCAAATGAAGATGTCGCAAGTTCTACTTCATTCAATGAATCTGCATGATAAACCAGCATACTCAATGATTCTGCGTCCGGTTCACCCGGTATATCAATGTTGGTCTGCTGCCCAAATCCAAACAGCACCTGATATTTATCAAATATGGCTGCACCTTCCGTCTCCGCAATCTGCATCATTGCATCATTACAGGAATACTCCAGTGCTTTCGATAAAGTAAGCGTTCCGTGTACATGACTGCAGCCTATATAATATATATCCTTTTGTTGTCCTCCATCACACAAAAACGTAGTATCCTGATTTACAATGCCCTCCTGCAATGCGCCTGCAACTGTAAATGTCTTGTAAGTAGAACCGGGTTCATATACATCACTGACAGCGAAGTTACGCCATACCTTGTAAAGTGCATTGACCTTTTCTTCATCCGTAGCAGTCAGCTTAAAATTCTCAAACTCTTCATCTGTCTCAAACTGATATCGCGTACTGCTAAGATCATAGGCATCATTCGGATCATAGGAATGAGAATTGTAAAGTGCCATCACACTGCAATCCTTTGGATTCATCACAAGTACGGAAACGTTTTTGGCTCCTGTTTCCTCCATGAATGCATCCACCTTTTCCTGCACAATCTGCTGAACATTTGCATCTATATTTGTAATAAGATTGTACCCATTCACTGCGGGCTCAATCGTCTCAGTCAAATCATCATTCTCATTTAAATAAGAATACTCTCTACCATTTGATCCATTTAAGTCTTCGTTATACTGCTCCTCAACACCGTACATGCCCACGTTTCCGCTCACAGTAAAACCGAGCAGATGGCTGGCAAAATCGCCGTTTGGATAAACCCTCCGATACTCCTCTTCAAAATACACGCCCCGGACATCCCCGCCCTCTTTTGTATCACAGAAATCCTGAAAGGCCTTCACGGTATCATAATCCAGTTTTTTTCTTGCGACCACATAATAAGAATCTTCGTCTGCCAGAAAGTTTGTCATCTCTTCATCCGTAATGTCAAAATACGACTTCAGAGCTGCCACGGTTGCCGCCGTATATTCATCCTTTTCCAGAATATTCTTTGGCTCTAATATCATATTGTACACTTTTTCGGAAGTTGCAAGCACTGTTCCGTTTGCATCTAAAATATCGCCACGCTTATAAGGAATGACTGTACTCGTATATCCCTGCTGGGCAAGCACTCTCTGCTCGTACTCTGCCCCACTCTTCACATTGATATAAATCAACCTGCCCACAAGCACAACAAAAACTGCCAGAAATGCTCCAAGAACAATCAGCAGTCTTTTTTTCATTTTAGCGAGAAAGCGGCGTCTCTTTTTTGTTTTTGCCATTCTGTACTCACCTCATACAGTAATTAAAGTATCAGCCTAATTTGCATCAGGCACATCCTTATACTGTTTTACATAATCTTCATTGGCACTCTCGTAATAAATGATCTGGCCTTTCTTTGCATAAACCATACCAAGCTCATTTGTAGCCACATCATATATTTCATCCATGGTATACATATTTTTCAATGATGCCTCGTATGCCGCATTATCATTTTCTATAGTTTCAAGCTGTGCTTCCATATTATTGATATTGCGCTGCTGTTCATCTATTTTCGACTGCATATACAGCATAAATACACATGCTGCAACCATAATCATAACCGATGCAACAACAAACACCGTATATTTCAAATCAAAAGCCAGAGCCTTGTCCACCTTGGCATTTGTTCTCTTTGCAGTATTTTTCTTTCGTACCGGAGTTGTCTCTTTTTTCCTCTCAGGCACATATTCCCTGCTTGGTTCTGAATCAATTTTTCTTACTGTACTACCGTCAACGTAATACATGTTTCTGCCTGTTCTCTCACTCATTGCTACATCTCCCTTTAATATCATACCTTTTGTTTTTAATCTCCCCTGCTATTCATTCAAGCTTTTTTCTCAAATACACGCAGTTTGGAACTTTTCGATCTTTTATTATTCTGTATCTCATCCTCATCCGGCAAAATAGGTTTCCGGGTAATCACGCGTCCCGTTGGGACTCTCCCGCATGTGCATACCGGAAATTCCGGAGGGCAAATACATGGATTCATATTTTTTCTGAATATGTTTTTTACAATTCTGTCTTCCAGAGAATGAAATGTAATGACTGCCAGCCTGCCTTTTGGATTCAAAAGCTCTATCATCTTATCAAGAGACTGTTCCAATACCTCCAGTTCCCGGTTCAGCTCTATTCTGATGGCCTGAAATGTTTTCTTGGAAGGATGTCCGCCGTTTTGTCTCACCTTCGCCGGTATCGCAGCTCTGATAATCTCGTTCAGCTCTCCGGTTGTTTCTATCGGCTTGTCTGCTCTCGCTCTGACGATATGCTTTGCGATATTTTTTGCAAAGCTGTCTTCACCATAATCCCTGATAACGCGAAAAAGCTCCTGCTCGGAATATTCATTTACAATATCCCTTGCCGTCATGCTCTGTGTCTGATCCATGCGCATATCAAGAGGCGTGTCCTCCCGATACGTGAATCCTCTTTCTGCATTATCAAGTTGATATGAGGAGACTCCGAGGTCAAGAACAATGCCATCAACACCGTTGATGCCAAGCTCTCTTAGTACGGAGTCCATATCCTGATAGTTACTGTGAACGATAGTCACCTTGTCGGAATAATCACGCAAGCGTTCCCCCGCTGCCTTAATCGCATCCATATCCTGATCAATCCCTATCAATCTTCCATGTGTGCCCAGTCTCTTACATATTTCAAGAGAATGTCCACCGCCTCCCAGAGTGCCGTCCACATACACTCCGTCCGGTTTTATATTCAAACTTTCTATGGTCTCATTCAAAAGAACCGAAATATGTTGAAATTCCATATATCCCGCTCCTATATTCCATACTTTGAACTCATATCCATAGATATCTCATCAATATCCATCTCATCTACACTGTTATATCTATCCCATGCGCCCTTATCCCATATCTCAGCAGTGGCGCCGTTTCCTACTAAAACAACTTCCTTATCAATTCCGGCCCATGTACGTAAATTCTGTGGGATAACAATACGGAACTGTCCGTCTACCTCACACTCGTTTGCAGAACCCTGGAAAAAGTTCTTAAACTTACGTGCATTCTTATCGGAAACAGGAAGTGCATTTAATTTCTCGGAGAACTTCTCCCACTCTTCTTCCGGATAAGCATAGATGTTTTTATCCATACCCTGGCACAGCACAAACTTAGAGCCCAAACCATCCCGCAATCTTGCCGGAATAATCAGTCTGCCTTTGGCATCAAGATTATGATTTGATTGTCCTTTCATGCCCTTCATCATTCACTGTACCCTTTCTGATGCACCCCGGAGTAAAATGTACTCCACCGGACTACACTTTTACTCCACTTTGCATCCACTGTGCTACTATTTTATATCAACAAAAAAAGAAATGCAATAGCTAAATTGCATTTCTTTCATATTTTTGCCCATATTTCGAGGTAATTTTTGTACAGAATGGTAAATTTTACATCCACTTTGCTATTTTGGCACTATTTTTCGCCCTCAATTTCCGTCTTCGCACTGTCCATCCTCTTTTTCACAATCAGAATAGAAGCAACAAGTACACACAGTGCGGCAAGGAGCTGGGACACACGCATATTTCCGAAAGGCAGCATCAGGGAATCTGTCCGCAACCCCTCAATCCAGACTCTGCCGAGTCCGTATCCCCACAAGTACATGAGAAAAATCTCGCCATCAAACTTCTTATGTTTCCTGTATATGATTATAAATATCAGCAACAACAGATTCCACAATGACTCATATAAAAATGTAGGATGCACACTAATCCACTGCATGCCGTCATACACGGCCACATGCTCCGCCATCTTTGAAGTTATCACACCCGACTTTACCAGACCGTTGATACTGGTGCCATAATAATCAACCGGAATACTCATGGCAAACAAAGAATCCGTGTATTCACCAAAGGCTTCTCGATTGAAGAAATTACCCCAGCGTCCCATAATCTGTCCAATCAGGACACCCATGACAGCGGTATCCGCCACCAAAGGGAAACTAAGCTTTTTCTTCTTTACAAAGATAATCATCACAATAATTCCCGCAATCAAACCACCATAAATGGCCAGACCGCCGTTTCTTATATTAATGATATCCTTTAGTGTCCGGAAAAATCCTTTTCCTTTCTGAAAATAATCAGACCAGCTGAATATAACATAATACAATCGTGCTCCCACAATTGCAGGTACAATCACCCATAAAATCAAATCCAGATACAGCTCTTCATCCTGACCTGTTCTTTTTGCTTCTTTGGAAATCACAATATAAGCAATCAAAAAACCCAGTGCAATAATAATACCATAAAACTTGATTTCAACGCCAAAAATAGTTATACCATCTCTGATGTTCCGTAATACCAAACCGAGGTTTGGAAATCTGATATCATACATATTACTTCCTCTTATACGTTAAACTTGAACAGAATTACATCTCCGTCCTGTACCACATATTCCTTGCCTTCTTGTCTGACAAGACCTTTTTCCTTTGCAGCCAGCATGCTGCCACTCTCCATCAGGTCATCAAACGCAACAACCTCTGCCTTGATAAATCCACGTTCAAAATCCGTATGAATTTTTCCGGCCGCTTGCGGTGCCTTTGTTCCTTTTGTGATAGTCCATGCTCTTGTCTCATCCTCTCCCGATGTCAGATAACTAATCAGACCAAGCAGGGAATAGCTTGCCTTGATCAGTTTATCCAGCCCTGACTCACTGACACCGAGCTCCTCCAAAAACATCTGTTTTTCATCATCCTCAAGTTCCGATATCTCCTGCTCTATCTGTGCACAAACAGCAAATACCTCTGAACCGAATTCCTTGGCATAATCTCTGACTTTCTGAACATATGCATTGGATGCTCCGTCATCTGCCAGGTCATCCTCCGCCACGTTTGCAGCAAAGATAACCGGCTTTCCTGTGAGCAGATTATACTCTTTCAACCACTTGATCTCATCTTCATCATCTGTCTGGAATGTAATGGCAAGCTTGCCGGACTCAAGATGTGCCTTTACCCGTTTTTCCAAATCGAGCTCTTTTGCAAGTGTCTTATTATTGAGTGCACCTCTGGTATTTTTTGCAATTCTTCTGTCAAGCACTTCTATATCCGCAAAAATAAGCTCAAAATTAATCGTTTCTATATCGCGAATCGGATCCACTGAGCCGTCCACATGGATTACATTGGAATCATCAAAGCACCTAACCACATGTACTATCGCATCTGTCTCTCTGATGTTGGACAGAAACTGGTTGCCGAGCCCCTCTCCCTTTGATGCTCCCTTTACCAGACCTGCAATATCCACAAATTCAATTACTGCCGGTGTAGTTTTTGCCGAATGGTACATCTCCGTAAGCTTATCAAGTCTCACATCCGGCACCGGAACAATCCCGATATTCGGATCAATCGTACAAAATGGATAGTTGGCTGATTCCGCACCTGCTTTTGTAAGTGAATTAAATAGTGTGCTCTTTCCCACGTTCGGGAGCCCAACGATTCCTAATTTCATAATTTTTTATCTCCTTTGCTCTAAGCCTTATTCATATTCAAAATAATGCTTATTTATCTTCATATTGTATTGCGTAATCACAAAAATAGCCACGCATACAGCATATACTATACTATAACGTGGCATAATTGTAAATTCTTATTATGTATTGTTTTCTTTTTCTGTCCCATTACCGGCAAAACCACCAGTGCGTTAGCACGACCGACGCATAGCGACTGGATTTGCGAGGTTAGGTCTTGTAGCGTTACCCCATTTTTCAAAATATAAAAATTCCCGTTGTATTTCATTTATCTTTATTTTTTAAACAACAACCTCATATCTGCAAATATCTTGGATACATCTCTACCTTTTTTTATCTGAATACAAAAGCAAAGAAAAATCAGGCCTATCAGCAAAGTAAATACAATAGAAGAAACAATACTACTATCATAAATCGTTCCATCACTAATTATTGAAGGATTACTTTTTTTATAAAATATGTTTAGTGATGTTCCCAATTGAGGTTCGCGCACACTGTGATCCTTATACAAGTATATTCGTTTGTAATTTTTCCCTTCGACCGAATAGTCCACATATACATAATATCCATAATTTCCATCCGCATCAGAATCATCCACGACATAAGAAATAACAGCCTGTGTACGTCCTGCATTTCTAATAAATGATTTTCTATTTTCAATCATTCCAAACTCTACTACCAATGCTATAACACACACCGCAGTAAGTAATTTAAATATAATACCACTTTTCTCATTCTTTTTTTCTTGCTCTATAATTTCATTCCATTTGTCCTTCTCAAAAACATAAGCAACCTGCTCCATATTTTCATTACTATCAATCGCGGAATCTTCATTACTTTCTTCTTTATTAATTATTCGTAAATTCATCCTTATCTCCCCTAAAATATTTATAGACAACCGAAGTATAATATCTCAAATATATTATGGCGCTGTTTATGTAAAATTTTCCATCATTACTCTGTAAAAAGAAAGTAAATTTCCTGAGTATCTTATTGAAAGACAGATTAAGATTTAAAACAAGCCAAACAGTAGCAGGTTTACTACCATTTGGCTTGCATTTATCTTACGAAATCTATTTTACATGCACTCGCCTGTCGAATCCTAATCGACAAGCTCATTTTTTTGAACACGTAATTAGCAATCAATAACGATTTTATTTGTGATTTTTTTTGTACTCTACTATAATTGTAATTACTCCAAGTATTACCAGCAATATGCCACATATTAATATTATGGTACCACATACGGATGTGCGGGTTAGGTCGCTCTGTGCAGCTTCCATCCCTTTGCAGGGTCGTCAGTCTTGAAGACCATAGACTTG
>CAMAMD010000016.1 GCA_945836785.1 uncultured Clostridium sp. | reverse complement strand
ATTTTTTATTCATCTCTTTAAATCCTTTGCAATTCTTTCAAATACATATTCCGAATCAGAAGACAAATCTCTTCTGAACACATATCCAAGCCTGTCAAATTTCTGTATTTCTACTGGGTCCTCGATATGATTTTCTGCCATAAATCTTACCATTTCACCTCTTGCCATCTTGGCATAAGTTCCTTTTGTTACAAGCTTGTCTCCGGATTTTTCACAAAATATGATGGTAATATATCTATCATCTGACTTCAGATACTTTTCAATACACTTTGAATATTCCTTTGAAGCAAGATTTATAATGATACCGCTATCATCTCTAACAGCCTTATACAAGTCGCTTCCCCAAAAATCATACAAATTTCTGAATTCATTAATACCAGCCTTAGCTTGCATTTCTAATCTGTACGGTGTTACGCCATCCATTGCCTTAAGCACCCCATAAAATGCTGACAGAATACAAAGATGTTCCTGTACATAATGAAAATGTCCATCCTCAAAGACTGCCGGTGCCATGTACTGATAAGCTATACCTTCATAGGCAAGTACAGCCGGTGTTAGCTGTTTATATAAGTCCATATATTCAAGACGATCAAAATTTTGTTCTGCAATTTTCTCATTGCATCCCCAAAGCTTTCTAAGTGCATCATGTGACTGACTTCTAAGCCAGGATAAAATTTCTTCAGTTTTATCCAGATAAACAGGCTTTGTAATAGTAAGTTTAAAAAAAGGTTGTCCAAAAGAACCACAGTGCTCGTTATCATTCATCTTTTTAGCCGGCGATAAAATAATCTTCATTATGACAGCTCCTGTAACATATTCTCAGGATCATCAGCAGCCTTTACTTTGTCATTGCTTTTAATAATAATTCCCTGTTCATCTATAAGATAAGTAGTACGCACTACACCCATTGAAACCTTACCGTAGTTTTTCTTCTCTTTCCAGACATCATATGCCTCGATTACCTTGCGCTCAGTATCTGCAAGCAAAGTAAATGCTAATCCATACTTTTCCTCAAACTTCTTATGAGAAGCTACAGAATCCTTGCTCACACCGAGAATTACAGCTCCCTTTTCTGTAAACTGAGGATATCTCTCAGAAAATCCACATGCCTGCTTCGTACATCCAGGTGTATTATCCTTTGGATAAAAATATAAAATAACCTTCTTACCAGCATAATCACTTAGTTTATGCATATCTCCATTCTGATCCGGCAATTCAAAATCCGGTGCTTTTGTTCCTACTTCAAGCATTGTTCATTCCTCCTGATTCTTTACCAGCATATATCTTTGTTTGCAAGTACCCATGCTTTATATATTATCCAATTCTTTCATCCAGAGTGCAACAGCCGCATCACTCGGCATACGCCAATCACCCCTTGGTGACAGGCACACACTACCGACCTTAACTCCGTCCGGCATACAACTTCGTTTAAACTGTTGACTAAAGAACCGACGGTAAAACATTTTCATCCACTTCAATATCGTCTCGCCATCGTATACCCCGTCAAAAGCCCGCTGTGCCATATAATATATTTTTCCCGGTGCATAACCGAAACGCATGACATAATAGAGGAAGAAATCATGCAACTCATATGGTCCCACCGTGTCCTCCGTTTTCTGAACGATATTTCCCTTTTCATCCGGCGGTAAAAGCTCAGGACTGATCGGAGTATCGATAATATCCCGCAAAACCTCCGAGCTGTCAGGAAACATATCATATTCTATGACACTGTCTATCAACCATTTGACCAGTGTTTTCGGTATACTGGCATTGACGCCATACATGCTCATCTGGTCGGCATTATAGGTGCACCATCCGAGGGCAAGCTCGGACAAATCACCGGTTCCAACTACTATACCGCCTATTTTATTTGCGTAATCCATCAATACCTGAGTACGCTCCCTTGCCTGTACATTCTCATATGTGATATCTTTCTCTTCCATATCATGTCCGATATCCCGGTAATGCAGCGAGCACGCCTCCTTAATCGGTATCGTTTCAACCGATATACCGAGTGTTTCCATCAGTTTTAACGCATTATTGTAGGTTCGGTCTGTCGTTCCGAATGCCGGCATGGTAATTCCAACCAAGTCTGTCATGGGCTTTCCCATTTTTTTCAAAGTCTGTGCACCGACGAGCAACGCCAAGGTAGAATCCATTCCCCCTGATACACCAATTACCATCTTCGTGCCTGTGACAGACAAACGCTTTGCAAGACCACCTACCTGCATATCAAAGATATCTTTGCATCGTTTCTGGCGTCTGCCCTTATCTGACGGAATAAAAGGATGTGGATTAATCACATAATATCCTCCATCCGACCCCATATCGGAGATTACAGACAGCATAACATGTCTGATATCCATCCCTGCACCGTATAATTTATAGGCATCCTTAAAAGTTTTTCCTTTCATCCGGTCGGCTCTTACCTTCCCAAGGTCAACATCTGTTACAAGCAAATAATCATTATCGGCTATTTCCTCATTTTCCGCTATTACCCTGCCATTTTCCACAACCATACTATGACCGGAAAAAATCAGATCAGTACTGCTTTCCCCGCATCCGGCAGACACATAGAGATATTCACACATGAGCGACATAGAACGGTTCTGTATCAGTCTCCTTCTGTAATCCCGTTTTCCAATCGTATCATTGCTGGCAGACAAATTGACAATCAGCTCTGCACCTGCCATCGCCTCCCATGTAGAAGGTGTAACCGGTGCCCATACATCTTCACATATTTCCACACCAAAGCACAGACCGCCCGCTTCAAATATAATGTCATTCCCAATTGGAATATAATATTCCGGCTGTTCATCCCCCAATATATCATGGGAAGATACTTCATCCATGTCCAGATCTGCCGCTGACGAAAACCAACGTTTTTCATAGAATTCATTGTAATTCGGTATAAAAGTCTTAACGTGGATTCCGTGTATAACACCCTGATACAGTACAATTGCTGCATTGTAGAGCTGGTATCCAAGCTGAATCGGTGCACCGAGCACGATAACCATATCCATCTTTGAGGATATGGCTGCAATATCTGCTAACGCAAGCTTAGAAGCATGAAGTAATGCCTGCTGCAAAAACAAATCCGCACAGGTATAGCCTGTCAGACACAGCTCAGGAAATGTTACAAGCCGTACCCCTTGCTTTTGTGCTTCATTCAGTTTCTCAATAATTTTATTTTTATTATAGGTCACATCAGCAACCCGCATATCCGGCACTGCTGCACCAACCCTGTAATATTCATACATTTTCGTATCCTACCTTTCCTGCAAATCAAGCTGTAATCCCCGCAGATAATGTACTGCCGCACCGGATTCCGGTTTTAAAAAATATCTGGGTTCCAGCTCCTCATATTTAAAATTTTTAGGATGCCCCTCATTAACCCTGTCCAGATAACGTTTCAATTCTGCAAACCGCAGATAGTAAAACTCGTTTCGTGCCGAAAACATAATAATCAGAAAACTAATTCCCTGCTGTTGCTCAAATTCTTCCATGAACTGTATCTGATGCTCATGGATATTCCGCAGAGAAAACGTGTCCACCGCACATTCTTTTGCGTCAAAACATACCGGTATTCCCTGCACTACTCCGATATAATCAACTGTGGAATCCTTCTCGAAATATGCAAGAGAGATATTCCCGTTTTCCCTGTCAATTTTGACAGGCGTAATTGGCGTCGGAATCTTTTGTACCAGGGCGAGTTTTTTTTCACGATATAGTTCATTCGTAAGATTGATGAGATCTTCCAGGGTAGAGCCCCGAAGTCCTCGTGAATTCCATGTTGCCATATCTTCCTCCGTTACAGCACAGCTACGTTTCGCTGTTTATCTTATCAACATTGAGTCCCAAGCCTTTACCTATAGTCCGAAACATGTCAGGCACATCATCCCTGATTACAATCTGTTCTTTCTGGTCCAAATTCTGATATAACACAACCATGCCTGCATGCAGTAAATGATGTTTTAGTTTATATTGTTTTCTCATCCGGTTATTCACCGCCACATCACCATATTTTGTATCTCCGAGGACAGGATATCCAAGGAATTTCAGATGCGCCCTGATTTGATGTGATTTTCCTGTAATCAATTTCACTTTGAGCAGCGTATAACCAGATACCACATCAAGCGGTATAAACATAGTCTCTATCTTAGCGTAGTCCGCCTTGCAATGTGATCCTGCCTTTTCCGTGTTATTTTTATCGTATTTATCAGGAAGCTTCGCATAATCGCTTTCACTGATGATTGCAGACATATTTTCTTCCCTGTCTTTTCGTATATATGCTTTCACATGAAGGCTATCACAAAGCTCTCCTCTTACAATCGTGTAATAATATTTATCAGCCTGTCTTGCCTTTAATATTCTTGTCAGATATTGGCTGCCATGCAACGATATTCCCGCAAGTAATATTCCCGAAGTATTCCTGTCCAGCCGGTTGCAGACAGACGGCGTAAAAGTTTCAAATGCATGGGCATCAAGCACGCCCTTTGCTCTGCAATAATCCACGATACATTCATTGATTGTATAATCATCCGCTTTTGCCTTTTGGGATAATACCCCGGCAGGCTTATGCACAGCCATGATATCCTCATTCTGATATAACACCATCAGATTGTTCGCAGATATTCCGTTTTTCGTATCGGAAGAAACATCAGCTAAATGATTTGGGGTAATGTTACCCCTCCGAAACTTTGCAATTGTCTCGTCTGACAGATACAAGGTAATGACATCACCGGAACAAAGTATCTCATCTCCCTTTGCCCTTGTACCATTTATCACGATATTTTTCTTTCTAAGCATCTTATAAACAAAGGATGCCGGAGCCTCATTTAAATATTTCATCAAATATTTGTTTAAGCGCTGCCCGCCATCCCGGTCCGATACACAAATCTCTGTCATAATACTCCCATTTCTATTTATCCGCTACACGCATGTCGTTAATATTTTTTCCCGTATATGTCTGTCAATCATCGCAGTTTTATCATTCGGTGTACTGATTGTCCGAACTTTCTTTCCGTATTCCCCGATATCACTGCACAAGGTTACCGTGTACTTATATTTACTGTCAGTGACACAGCGTTCAATCCATTCCCGGTATTCTTTTTTATTCTGCTGAAAATCCTTCGCCAGAACCAGGGCTACAACTTTACCATTTTTTACACACATGGACTGATAAAATTTCATTCCCTCATACTGGGTAATAACCACATCAAAAAGAACCCCGTCCATATTTTCTGTTTTTTCTTTGTCCGATATATCCTGACACAGTTTCTGATATTGTTCCTCTGTCAAAGGTTCAAATCTCGCACACATAATCCAGGCAATCAGAAATTTTGCAAAGGGCAGGGTCAGCAAAATTGCAAATACAATCATAACCCGTCCGGTATCTCCAAACAGCCAAAGCATTGTGATAATGATAAATGCAATCATCGCTGCAAGAATAAGTGACACAATAAGTTTTCCCCGCCTATAGGCTTTTAAGTATCCATATTCACCTTTTTTATATTTAAACATAGATTCTTCCTCTTACGTTATTTTAAAAATTTCACCATAAAGCTGTGTGGCAGCAATTTGCTGATTACATGAAACATTTTCATTGTAATGCCATATACCGAAACATTTTTTCCGTGATACGCATGCCGTAGTGCAAGTGCAACCACACGTTCCGGTTTAGCCCGCAAAAGCTTCTTATAAAATGCAGATTTATGGTACGTTTCTGCCACATCAAAAAATTCCGTGGCAACCGGCCCCGGACACACAGCAGTCACTGCAATTCCACGATTCTTAAGTTCCCTTGCCAAAGCTACAGAAAAGCTCAAAACATATGATTTGCTCGCTGCATACACCGCAAAAGAAGGCTGTGGCATAAAAGCTGCCGCAGACGCTATATTTATAATATTGGCTTTTCCTTTCTGCATATAAGGCAGTGAAATCATCGTCATTCTCGTGAGTGCCGCACAATTCAAATCACACATCCCAACACTCTCCGTTTCAGGAATCTCGTCAAAATGTCCGATTTTTCCATAACCGGCTGCATTGACAAGGATTCTGATGGATGGATTGTATTCCCGCAACATATTTCTATATACCAGAAGCTCAGATGAATTTGTGATATCACAGCCAATCGGCCTGATTTTTATGTTATTTATTTCCTCTGAAAGCTGCACCAGCCGTTCCACGCGCCGGGCAAGCACCCATATTTCGTCAATTGTTTTATATTTCTCCGATATCTGTTTTACGAATTCCTTTCCGAGACCGGAAGATGCACCTGTTACCACTGCAATCTTCATGACATCAACCTCCAACCTGCCAGGTACTTATTCTTCATCGTACCATTATTTATTTTACCCCAGCCAAGCGGATAGGAATCCACACATACAAGCGCCCATCCGTTATTTCCTTCAACCTCTATCGTTTCACCCCGCAGGTATCGGAATACACGCTCGTCCGCAGAAGAAAGATTAACGGAATTATCAAATTCATCCATCCGAAGCGCCATCGCAAGGGACTGGCTTGGTTCAAAACGATTTTTCTTTATTTCACCCATATATAATCCGCATCTAAGTATACGCAATCCGCGCACTGCAGGAAATGATTCAGGAATATAATACAGCTTATCCCCTGATATTTCCAATCTCTGCTCAGCGAATGTTTTTTTGACTTTTATTAGAAAATCTTGTACCTCAGATGGAATTTTTACCTTTTTTACAGGATATGCCCCTGCATTTCCGACATTTGAGCTTATCCCTTCTTTTTCCAGCAAACATACAAAATGCCCCTCTCCTTCCAGTCTGTGTGGCCACAATCTGGCACATCGGGCAAGCTCCGGTTGTTTTGATAAGGACCACTCAGGGTGTCCGTCATCAAACAGTTCATATTTTTCAAATTCACTGATATGCAGACTATTATCCAAAGAAAGGAGATATTCAACCGACTGCTCATTTTCAACAGGTGCAAAGGTACAGGTTGAATATAAAATTTTTCCTCCCGGCTTCAACATCTTTACAATCTCATCCAAAATACTTCGCTGCAAATCTGCAAACAATTGATTTCCGTTGTTTTCCCAAGCCGTAATCATAGAGGACGATTTGCGGAACATCCCTTCACCCGAACATGGAGCATCAATCAAAATTTTATCAAAATAATCCGGGAAACGCTCAGCCAGCTTATAAGGCGGTTCACTTGTAATCAGAGCATTCTCTGCTCCGAAAACCTCCAGATTTTTAAGCAGCGCCTTTGCCCTTGATGCACTGATATCATTCGATACAAGCACGCCTTTTCCCTTCAGCTTTGCAGCCAGTTCGGTAGATTTTCCTCCAGGTGCCGCACAGATGTCAAGCACCCTGTCTCCCGGTTCTACAGGAAGCACACTGGCAGGTGTCATGGCACTTGGCTCCTGAATATAGTACAATCCCGCATAATAGTAAGGATGTTTGGATGGTTTATCAAGATTCTCATCATAATAGAAACCATTTGCACACCACGGAACCGGCGTAAGATGAAACGGATTGATCAACATAAATTCATCCACACTGATTTTCATTGTATTGATTCGGATTCCATGATGCATGGGCTGCTCCAGACAAGCCTTATATGTCTCATATTCCTCTCCGAGCAATGTTCTCATATTCTCTTCAAATCTCTGTGGTAACTCCATATAATCTCTTATATATCCATACTTTTATCAACATAGGCACGGATATATATTCCATCCTCTCTGTATTCTTCCTCAAGTAAGGTTCCCGATTTATGAATTCTGTTAAGCAGACCGGCATCTGTATAAGGAATGATTTTTTCAACATAATTCCTTGTCTGATTAATTACATTTGCCAAAATATCAGACAAGTCATCAAATCCGATTTCATGCTTTGCAGAAATATTCAATGTATAATCAGCCGTTAAATCCTTCAGTACAGGAGATCCTTCCAGCTTATCAATCTTATTAAATGCAGTGATGACAGGCTTATCCGTAACACCCAGCCCTCTCAGGGTCTCATATACGGCCAAAATCTGAATATCTGCATGAGAGTTAGACGCATCAACCACATGCAGAATGATATCCGCATATCTGGCTTCCTCCAGTGTGGAACGAAATGCATTGATTAGATGATGCGGAAGTTTTCTGATAAATCCAACCGTATCTGTAATAATAATCTCCTGCCCATTCGCAAGCTTATAATTCCTGGATGTAGGATCCAGCGTTGCAAATAATTTATCTTCCTCAAGGACACCGGCACCTGTCAAATGATTCAGCAGTGTAGATTTTCCCGCATTGGTATAGCCTACAATAGACACAATCGGAAGGTTTCCCTGCATACGCTGTTTCCGCATAACCTCTCTATGCTGTTTCACATCCTCCAATTCTCTTGAAAGCTGGGCAATACGATCCCGTATTACACGTCGGTCAATCTCCAGTTTTTTCTCACCAGGTCCTCTGGTTCCGATTCCACCTCCCAGACGGGACATGGAGCTGCGCATACCAATCAACCTTGAAGAACGATATTTTAACTGTGCAAGTTCTACCTGTATCTTACCTTCCCGCGTATTTGCTCTTCCGGCAAAGATATCCAAAATAACCATGGTACGATCCATAATTTTCGTATCAAGCTCCCGCTCAAGATTCGTCAATTGTATTGGTGAAAGCTCATCATCACATACAACACCTGTTGCTCCTGTCCCGACAACCATGTCTGCAAGTTCCTCTGTTTTACCGGAACCGAGATATGTTGCAGTATCAACATGTTCTTTCTTCTGAATCAGACGCCCAACCACAACTGCACCGGCAGTTTTTACCAGTTCCTCCAATTCATCAAGGTTATCCTCAATATTTTCACCATTATCAAGATCTACCGCAAACAATATAACTTTTTCAATTAATTCATTATTATCAAACATACGCCACCTGGTATACATAATATTTTTATGGTTATTATTCACCAATTACAACAGACGAATCTGTTGCTGCATCACTCTGATTTCCTACTCCATATACATCATTTACAAGTGTTGTATCCGGATTTACCCTTGTGTCCAAATATGCCAGCATATCCGCTCCGTTTTTATCATCGGGATAGGTACTGTTGTATGACAGTGCAAGGGTATACGCCTGATTATAATCTGTCAGTTTTTCATAACATATGATTTCGAGATATTTCAAATTTTGAATATACTCCTGTTCTCCAAGCATAATGCCTTGATTCACATAGGAAAGAGCTGAATTATAGTCTTCCTTATACAGGTAATAATCAGCATATTTGTAGCATACATATGGATTTATACCCATATTTTCAATATAAATATCATAATAATCCGTCATTTTTTCATAATTCTGTTTATACTCATAACAGGAGGCCGCATACATACACATATCCATATATCCCCTGTCAACAGCCTCCGAAAAACACGAAAGCGGGCTGCTGTAATCTCCCGCAGCATAACTGTCAAGTGCAGCACATAATTCAATCATAAAAGCATTTTCTTTCGCATCATAATATCTTTTTGAATATGCTTTACCAATCTTTGTGTATACCTGACCTGCGGCTTTATAATCCTGCATTTGAATGTAACACTCAGCCTTGTATAATTCAATATCAACATTCAGCTTATCGGCAAACCATTGTTTGCAGTCCAAAGCTTTATCAAATTCTTCTATTGCTTCAGCATATTTTCCCTGCTCATAGAGCGAGACACCCTCATCCCGGTAATCACGCTTATGCGTAAATATATGTAATGCACCTGATATGACAAAAACAACGATGGCAATCAGAAAAAACAGATTGACAAACATCGCGAACTGTCTATAAGCTTTCGTTCGTCTTTTACTTCTTTTACCTTTTCTTTGATTGGACATATTTATCCTACTCCTGTATATTAATACTGTTCCATCAGCTGATAAAATTCCTCTAATGTGAGATTATTATTATGCAGGAATGCAGCTGCCTCTATTCCCACATATCTAAAGTGCCACGGCTCATAACTGATTCCTGTGACATCAACCTTATCCGCAGGATAACGAAGTATGAAACCATACTTGTAGCTATTTGCAGTAAACCATTGCATAATCGGATCATTTACAACATCCTGACTGAGTATGCTTACTCCCTGTGGAACTAGATCAAGCGCAAGACCTGTCTCATGCTCACTGTAGCCTATTGGGAGAATTGACTCATATGTCTTTGTATATGCATCCTCTTCTGTCATACCCTGTGCCATATATGCCTGCACACTGCTTGTAATTGTTTCCTGCTGTTTCTCTCTACTTCTATATGCCGATATAACACCATAGTACATTCCCTCCGCATTAACAGCATTAGACATATTTAAGAAATCCTGATAACATCTCTCGTCAATATCCTCTCCACAATTTAATGTATGATGTTCAAATGTATAGCCGTCCTGAAGTGGATTTGAGGCATTAACCAGGAGAAGAAAATCCTTATTATTTTCATAGATAATTCTGCACTGATCTGCTAACTGTCTCTGTTTCTCAACTGCCGGATCCTCGGTCGCATCCAGCGGCGTGCTGACCTCTGTCGTAGGCTCCTTGGTCGTTTTGTCCTTCTTTCCCCCAATAGCTGAAAAAAGCTTGCCAAATAATACAATCACAAGAACAAAAACAATGACAGCCAAAATCGTGTATATCAGCACACTATAATCCTTTGCCTTTGTGTGACGAACCAAAAGACGAATATAGCGTCGGAACCATCTCACAATCTTTCTGAAAAGCTTTCTGATTTTTTTGTAGGTTCTTCTCGCCCATCTTTTAATTTCATACCAGATTCTTCCAAAATCCATTTTTATCCCCCATTTCG
Organism: uncultured Clostridium sp.; assembly: GCA_945836785.1. The sequence goes on along the minus strand of CAMAMD010000016.1, from coordinate 3,263 downwards.
TTTATTATTCATCCCATATATTCCGAACTGTTTCGGTATATTCGAACTTATAAAATATCAATATATTCTCCGGCCAACGCCTTATTCATGCTCCGCACCGCACAAAATTTACCACACATGGAACATGTATCCTCATGCTCCGGGCTCCTGTCATCTCTGATTGCTTTTGCGGTATTCGGATCCATGGCACATTCCCACTGTGCTTCCCAATCCAGTTTTCTTCTGGCATCAGCCATTTTATCATCTATTTCTCTGGCTCCTCTGATACCTTTTGCAATATCGGCAGCATGAGCTGCAATTTTTGATGCCATAATCCCCTGTTTAACATCATCAACGTTTGGCAAAGCCAAATGCTCAGCCGGAGTGACATAACATAAAAATGCAGCACCCGATGCAGCGGCAATCGCACCTCCGATTGCAGAAGTAATATGGTCGTATCCCGGTGCAATATCCGTAACCAGTGGTCCTAAAACATAAAATGGTGCTCCCATACATATGGTCTGCTGCAGTTTCATATTGGCCGCAATCTGATCCATCGGCATATGTCCCGGTCCCTCTACCATAACCTGCACATCTTTCTCCCATGCACGTTTTGTAAGCTCGCCAAGTCGAACAAGCTCCTCAATCTGACAGACATCAGAAGCATCTGCAAGACATCCCGGTCTGCATGCATCACCAAGCGATATTGTAACATCATACTCCCTGCATATATCCAAAATCTCATCATAATACTCATAGAATGGATTTTCATTTCCAGTCATGGACATCCATGCAAATACCAGAGAACCACCTCTCGAAACAATATTCATTTTACGTTTATGATTTTTTATCTGCTCGATTGTTTTTCTTGTAATACCACAGTGCAAGGTAACAAAATCGACACCATCCTCAGCATGCAGGCGAACCACGTCAATAAAATCTTTTGCTGTCAATGTTGCCAGATCACGCTGATAATGAATCACCGAGTCATATACCGGAACTGTTCCTATCATAACCGGACATTCCGCAGTAAGTTTCCGCCGAAACGGAATTGTATTCCCATGGGAAGACAAATCCATAATGGCATGTGCTCCCATATCAACCGCTTCCATTACTTTTTTCATTTCAATATCATAATCTTTGCAATCCTTTGAAACGCCAAGATTTACATTAATCTTTGTCTTAAGCATAGAGCCAACGCCCTGTGGATCAAGACATTTATGATTTTTATTCGCACATATAACAACTTTCCCGGAGGCTACAAGCGGCATAAGCTCATCTGCCGTCATCAACTCTTTTTCCGCAACTTTCAAAAGCTCGGGCGTGATAATTCCTTTTTTTGCTGCATCCATTTGTGTCGTATAATCTCTCATGTCAAACCTCCAAAAAAATACTCCCTTAAAAGATATCATAAAATCTGTCAAAAAACAACAGCGGTATAGAAATTAAAAAGCAATTAAAAAGGCGGAACCCTTACAAAGTATTCCGCCTAATAAAATAACAAAATCAAACTCTATAGTTTAAAAATATTCATATTTTCATCCAGTGTTCTTGCAACATCACGTAACGAATTTGACTTATCCGAAATATCCTCAACAATTGCTGTAACTTCTGTTGCCGAAGCAGAGGTCTGTTCTGTTCCCGCAGCGTTTTCCTCTGCGATTGCAGTCAGATTCTGAACAATATCTACCACATTTGTCCTTGCATGGTCCAGAGATGTCGTTTTCTCTGATATTTCATTGATGCCGTCAATAGATTGTGCCACACCTTCCGTAAGCTGACCAAATGCAATTTCTGTCTGCTCCACATGATCACTTTGTGCGCGCATAATTTCTTTTACATCATACATTGTCTCAACAGCCTTTTCAGAATCAATTAATAATTCCTGTATAATTTCTTCTATACGCTTTGCATATTCGTTTGACTGTTCGGCAATCTTCTGTATTTCTACCGCAACAACGCGAAAACCACGGCCCTGCTCTCCTTCTCTCGCTGCTTCAATCGATGCATTGAGTGAAAGGAGATTTGTTTCCTCCGCAATCGCTGTAATCAACTTTGTAGCCTCACTGATTTTCAATGCAGATTCATTTGTTGTATTGGTTTGTTCTGCAATAACATTTATGTATTCTTCGGCTTTAGCATTCACTTTCTTAAGCTCATTTAAGACATCCTGTGCCTGTTCTGTCGTCTCCCGCATACTATGAGCAAAAGAAAGCAGTTTGTTCATTCCGTTGTCTGTATCCTGAATCATGTTACCCATGATAATAATATTTTCCGTTGCCCGCTGTGTCTCATCAGCCTGGGATGTTGCCCCCTGGGCAATATCATTGATCGCACTCTCCACCTGCTCCATCGTCGTAGCGGTTTCATCTGCATCTGTATTCAACGCATCGGCTGCCTCCAGCAAATGATCACTTTTTTCTTTTATCTCGTGAATAACTTGAATGAGCTCCGAAGCAAGCTGATTAAGTGCACGAGCCATACATCCAGTCTCATCATTCCGTGTACAAAGTTTCTTATGTAACTCATCCTCAGAAAAATCCATGTCAGAAAATTTAACTGTAATTTTTGATATCATGTTTACAGGTCTGATTAACATATATGCAATAAATGAACCCATACCAAAAACATAAATAAGAACCAGTGCAAGTCCGATGATTCCGTTTCTGGTAACCTTATCCATGGATTTAAACAGTTCATCCGAATCGGCAGTAACTACAACGATAAAGTCCTGTGCATCATTAACATAAATGCCGGCATATTTTTCTGCACCCTTAAATGTATACCTGATTACCTCATTAGCGACCGGCTCATGTTTTGATATTTTTTCAACAGTCTGCTTTACAGCATCGTTTTCAACCGGTTTTCCAATCTTATCAGCAGTCGGATGGTACAACATGGTTCCGTCTGCAGCTACAACATATACATAACTGCTCGTTATACCTTCCACACCAATACCATCCAGAGATTTCGACAAATTTGAACTCGACAATGCTATCTCAATACCATCGATCTCAATCTCCCGCTCAAACATGGTTCCATATGCTTTTGCCAGATCTTTCATATAGTTCTGATTGGTCGAATCTATATTTCTATTTATACCAGGTATAATGCAAAATCCCATCACCACACCAGACAATACAGATAAGAAAGCCATGGCACATACCATCTTTGTTCGTATAGAACTAAAAAATTTCACCTTTTGATTCATTTGTAATCCCCCCACGTCAATGGTTTCTTTTGTATTATTTTAACAAAAACATATATATTCATCAAGTAAATAA
>CAMAMD010000015.1 GCA_945836785.1 uncultured Clostridium sp. | reverse complement strand
AAATATTACTGTATCAGATATGTATCGAAGGGAGTTTTTGATTATGAGTATATTGGAAACCAAAAATCTATGTAAAACCTATGGAAAGGATGAAAATATCGTAAAGGCACTTGACCGGGTATCAATTCATATTGAGGATGGAGAATTTGTGTCCATCATAGGCAGCTCCGGCAGCGGGAAATCAACCTTGTTAAATATGCTTGGAGGACTGGATCGCCCGACATCAGGGGAGGTCACTGTATCCGGTAAAAAGATATTTGAGATGGATGATGAAGAGCTTACGATATTTAGAAGACGCAACATCGGCTTTGTATTTCAAAATTATAATCTGGTTCCGGTTTTGAATGTATATGAGAATATCGTGCTACCGATAGAACTGGACGGAAGTCAAATTGACAGGGCGTTTGTGGATACAATCATAAAAAAATTAGGGTTGGAAAAAAAGCTGGATGCCATGCCGAATCAGTTATCCGGTGGACAGCAGCAGAGGGTGGCTATCGCGAGGGCACTTTCAGCCAAGCCTGCTATTATATTGGCAGATGAGCCGACAGGCAATCTGGACAGCAAGACCGGTATGGATGTCATATCCCTGCTCAAGGTGACGAGCCGTGAATTTTCCCAGACAATTGCCATGATAACGCATAATGAGGAGATTGCTCTCATGGCGGATCGCATGATTCGTATCGAGGATGGAAGAGTTGTATTACCGGAGGGAGGCGAGTCTGATGTTAAAGAATGATAACAAAGATGTGGTGAAGCGTATCAGCCGCCGTTCCATGAAAATGAATCGTGTCAGAAATATTTTTTCAATACTGGCGATTGTCATGACAACGCTTATGTTTACGGCAGTATTTACACTGTGTTACAGCCTTTTCATAAATATGGATATCATGTTGGTTCGGCAGCAGGGAACCAAAGCGAGTATTTATCTGTACTATCCGACACAGTCGCAGCTTGAGGCTGTACGAAATACGGAAGATGTCCGTGCGGTGGGCGTTCGTATCAAGGCAGGATATGCACCGCTCGACGAAAATGGAGATGTGGTAATTTATCTGGATTATTATGATAAGACCGAATATGAAAAGAATCATATTCCTGCAATAACAGATGTACATGGAAGTTATCCTGTCGGTGAGGACGAGGTAATGATGTCTCTGGATGCTTTGTCTGCATTGGAAATCAACGCTCCTGATCTTGGCATGCCGATAAAGCTTACGCTTGCGGATGGGACGGAGAAGACATTTTTGTTGACGGGGTGGTTTAAAGATTATGCTTATTTTTCCGGTAGCAAGGAGGCACTTGTCTCTAAGGCGTATGTGGAGAAACAGGGCTTTTCTATGGAAGAGGACGGCCTGCTGGCTATTTCAGTAAAATCCGGTATGCAGGAGGAAACACTGGAACAGTTGGAGGCTCATGTACCGTTACATGAAGACCAGGAATTTTTTTCCTCGTATGATAGTCAGTCCGAAAGCATGGGAAATGCGTTGGTACTTGCGGCTCTGGCATTTCTGATAGGTGCAATCATTATTGCGAGTGGCTATCTTCTGATATATAATGTGATGTATATATCGGTGACCAGAGATATTCGTTTTTATGGTATGTTGAAGACGATAGGTACGTCACCGAAACAATTGAAGCAGATTGTAAAAAAACAGGTATTTCATCTGGCGGTGTATGGTATTCCGATCGGTATTGCTTTAGGAACTTTGCTCGCCTTTGTGGCGGTACCTTTTGTTATGGATTTGTTTGAGACTGGAAGCTATGTGGCTATGCCGAATGACATTCGGTTTTCTCCGCTTATTTATGTGTTGACAATATTGTTTGACCTGTTTACCATAGCACTCGGTTGTCGTAAACCGGCCAAGCTCGCAAGCCGGGTTTCACCGGTTGAGGCGTTGAAGTATAATGGCATGAGCCGGGAAAACGGAATAAAACGAAAACGGACGACAAGCGGTGGAAAACTATACAAAATGGCATGGCGCAATGTGTTTCGGGAGAAAAAAAGAAGTATTCTTGTATTCGCTTCCCTGTTTATGGGGACAATGGCTTTTTTGACAGTGAATACATTTATGAATGGAATCCGATTGGAAAACTATGTAAATAAATATCTGCCGAACGACTATAATATATATTGCCATATCAGCAACGAGGACAAGTCTGAGGAGGAGATGACTGCTTCGGCTATGCGCCTTGGGGAGAGTATTCGCAACATAGACGGAATTACCTTCGTTAGCGTGAACAAAGAGGCTGACGTGGAGCTTGATTTTGACAGAGAGACATATCTTCCGTTTCTTGAAATGGCTACTGGGGAGGATGGAGGGACTGTCGATGATCTGGTTGCGTTTTACGAGGAGCACACAGGCACAGAACAGGCTTACTCCGCTCCGGTGGTATCGGTCAGTACAGAATTGATTAAAAAGCATAATGAACGGGCACGGGAAAAGATAGATGTGGAGAAGTTTGAACGGGGTGAGGTATGTGTAATTGGAACCGTGAAAAATGCAGAGCAGGCCAGTGCTATGAAAGGTAAGACAATCGGTATGACAGATATTAATTCTGGAAAACATCGTGATATCGTGGTGGATGTCTGCATGGTTCAGGGGGATGAATATGCGTTTGAACTGGGATATTTTTGGTATATGATGGCCGCACCGTCGGTTATCGTGGTCAGTGAGAGTTTTATGGATTCCTTATCCGATACAGCGACTGTAAATACGATTAATGCTGATTGTGTGCCTGAAAAGGAGCAGGAGGTTACTGCACAAATAAATTATCTCACGGGAAACAGTGATGTTGTGATTGCCACAGAGATTAAAACAGAGATGATAAGCTCGTTCAAAAGTGGCATGTCTTCGCTTAATATATTGATAAATGGTATTTCCTTACTTTTGATTTTGATTGGCGTGATTAACTTTGTCAATGTCATGCTGACGGGGGTATATACCAGACGGAAAGAGCTGGCAGTCATGGAGAGCGTTGGAATGACAAAAAAACAGATTAAAAGTATGTTGGTTTTGGAGGGCATGTATTATGGGCTGATTACAATCGGAATGATACTGACGGTAGGAAATCTTATCATGTGGGCGGTTGCCAGACTGACCATGAAAATCATTGATTATGCCGTAATCTCGTATCCGTGGCTGGGAATAGGAATTATGTCTCTGCTGATTATGATGGTGTGTATGATTGTGCCGAATATCATATACAGAAGCCTGTCGCGGGAAAGTGTGACGGAACGGATACGTATGGAAGAATAAAATGAAATGCTGAGAGGATGATGAGATGCAGAGTATATTGATCATAGAGGATGATATGATTCTGTGTGGCGGAATCAAAAACTTCCTGGAACAGAAAGGCTACCGCCTGGGGTGTGCTTATACTATAGAGACTGCACGGGCGGCTCTTGCGGAACATTATGACCTTATTATATTGGATATTAATCTGCCGGATGGCAGTGGATTGGCACTGTGTGAGGAGATTCGCCGAACGAGCAATGTACCGATTATTTTTCTGACAGCCAACGATACCGAGGAGGATATGATTGCGGGATTTGAGCGAGGCGGGGATGATTATATTGCGAAGCCTTTTTCAATCAGTGTGTTGGAACAGCGTGTGAAAGCAATCCTGCGTCGGAGCAGCGAGGAATACCATGCCGATACATTTTCCTATGGGGGACTTCTGGTGGATTTTGATAAACATAGAGTTGCTTTGGACGGTGAAATGGTAAAATTATCATCGACGGAATTTAAATTGCTGGAGCTACTTGTGCGAAACAGGGGACAGGTGCTGACGCGGGATACCATATTGGCAAAAATATGGGATTGTGATGAGAACTATATAGATGATAGCACACTGTCTGTTCACATCAGACGCTTACGGCAAAAGCTGGAGCATGATGCGAAAAATCCTGAATATATTATAACAGTATTTGGGATTGGATATACCTTTGGTGTATAAGATGCGGAGGATATAAAAAGATGAACAGGAAGCGTAGCCGGGATACCGGGTATCAAAAAAGGTATATCAGACATCACATGTCCAGAGGTTTCTTGATTGTACTGGAATGGATTATCATTTTCTCGGTATCGGTTGCGGTCTGGCTTATGACGCACAGATGGTCACTTGTGCTTGTAATAGATGCAGGATTTGTCGGGCTGGCGGTAATTGCTGCGTTGCAGCATCGTGTGGATGACAGGTATATATCGGATATTATTGCGGAACTTGCTAAGTTGATAGATGCATTATCAGAGCTTACGGAACGAGATATTTTTCCGGATAATGAGGATACGCTGGTTTCCAAACTGCAAAATAAGCTGGTTAAGCTCGTGAAAGCGTTGAGAAAAAAACGCGATATGGCAGAGCGGGACAAAGAAAATGTGAAAGCACTTGTGTCGGATCTATCACATCAGCTTAAAACGCCGATTGCCAATCTCAGAATGTATATGGATTTCCTGCAGGATGAGACCCTTTCGGAGGATAAAAAAAGAGAATACATGGAGGTGCTCCGCATTTCGGTTGACAGACTTTCGTTTCTTGCGGAAAGCATGATTAAGATATCGCGGCTGGAGAGTGGATTGATTCATTTGCATGGTGAGAGACAGAGTCTGAATGAAACGGCCATGCAGGCAGTAAAGGCAGCATACTCCAAGGCAAAATCAGCAGGTGTTGAGATACGTTATGAGAATACGGAAGAACAGGATATCGTGATCAATCATGATAGAAACTGGACGGCAGAGGCGATATTTAATCTGTTGGATAACGGTATCAAATATGCGCCGGACCGAGAAGAGATACAAGGGACCGCACAATCCAAGCTGTATGAAGAAATGCAGATGCCTGCGCATTTTGTTCTCACACTCAGGCTACGACGTTTGGGAACATTTGCGGTGGTCGAGGTGGAGGATGAAAATGGTTCCATACCGGAGGACGAGCAGACAAAGATTTTTGCCCGCTTTTACAGAGGAAAGAATAGTCAAAATAAAGAGGGAATCGGTGTGGGATTATATTTGTCACGGGAAATTGCAGTCAGGCAGGGCGGCTATATGAATCTGAAAACAACCTCAAGAGGCAATATCTTCTCTATCTATTTCTATGATGCAATTTAGTGTGATTTGAAATTAAGAATAAAATGCTTTTTGCCTGCACATACTGGGTTAAAATAAAAAGGTGATTATCTGGAGGAACTTAGTATGTGGGGATGGATTATAGCTTTGCTATCGGGAACCTTAATGAGTGTGCAGGGAGTATTCAATACCGGAATTACAAAGCAGACCTCGACGTGGCTTGCGTCGGCGTGGGTTGCTTTGTCAGGATTTCTGGTTGCAATTGTACTGTGGGCATGCTTTGAACGCAATGATGCGGCACTTATGTCACTTGCCAGGGTGGATAATAAATATATGCTTCTTGGCGGTGTCATGGGTGCCTTTATCACATGGTCTGTAATTAAGAGTATGGCAGCTCTCGGACCTGCCAAGGCGGTGCTGCTTATCGTAATTGCACAGCTCATTGTGGCGTATGCAATAGAATTGCTCGGATGGTTCGGTGTGGAAAAAGCAAATTTCCAATGGACAAAATTGATTGGCATGATTCTTGCTATTGTCGGTTTTATTATCTTTAAATGGGAAAAAAAATAAAACTATTGTATTCTTCGGAAAAGTTCTGTAAAATAGGGTTGTGTTTTGGTGTGCAATATGGAACGCTTTATTATATTGGTAAAGGGAGTGTTTCATATGCGAAAGGAACAGAAAAATAAAATAGGAAACAATATACTGCATATAGGAAGTTGCTTATTTGTATGTCTGCTGTTGCCCGCTCTGCTTGCTTGTGGCAGACCGAATACGGTGTTATATTCCGGGGAACAGATTGAGGATGGTTCCATGGATTATGCGGAAGATGATGCAGAGAGCTCCACTGTGATGGATTCTGATACTGAAACGGAGACAGCGACAGGAAATGAGCAAGTGAATGAGAAAATTGCAGTGCATGTATGCGGTGCAGTGAATTTCCCCGGTGTATATTACCTTGAGCCGGGGAGTATCGGTCAGGATGCCTTGGAGGCAGCAGGCGGATTTGCGGAGGGTGCTGCCGAGGATTATGTGAATCTGGCAGCTTGTGTAACCGGGGGAGAGAAGCTATATATACCCTACGAGGACGAGGTGACAGGGCAGGATAATCCGGGATTTTGGTCAGATGAAGCAGCAGGAGAGATGGAAGATGCTTCGGGAAAGGTCAATCTGAATACAGCTACGAGAGAGGAGCTTATGACTTTGCCGGGAATCGGCAGCAGTAAAGCGGATGCCATTGTGCAGTACAGAGATGAAACAGGCCTGTTTCACACTATCGAGGATATTATGCTTGTGCCGGGAATTAAAGAAGGCACTTATAACAATATAAAGGAATACATAGTGGTTAATTGAGGAGAAATATAGATGAAAAAAGTTTTGGTGGTCGATGATGAAAAATCTATCGTAAAAGGAATTAAGTTCAGCCTGGAACAGGATGATATGCAGGTGGATGTGGCATATGATGGGGAAGAAGCTTTGGCGAAAGCAAAAGAGAACGAATATGATATGATTCTTCTCGATATTATGCTGCCTGGATATTCGGGTTTGGAAGTATGCCAGATGATACGGGAATTTTCGGATGTTCCGATTATTATGCTCACGGCAAAGGGTGAGGATATGGATAAGATACTCGGTCTGGAATATGGTGCGGACGATTACATCACGAAGCCGTTTAACATACTTGAGGTTAAGGCCAGAATAAAAGCTATTTTCCGCAGAAACGGCAAGGGCGGAACTGAAAAAAATGACACCAAAATGATCGAAACAAAGGGACTTAAGATAGATTGTGACAGCAGAAGAGTATACATAGAGGGCAAGGAAGTAAATCTGACTGCAAAGGAATTTGACCTGGTCTATCTGCTGGTTTCAAATCCAAATAAAGTATATTCCAGAGATCAACTCTTAAAAACCATATGGGGTGCTTCATATCCGGGAGATGCCAGAACCGTGGACGTTCATGTACGGCGTTTGCGGGAGAAGATAGAGACCACTCCCGCAGAGCCGAAGTATATTCATACTAAATGGGGTGTAGGTTATTACTTCCATGAGTAAATTATATTAATTTAATCAGCCGGTCTTTGATGGTATCATCTGCAAAGGAGATTTCTACACTGTTTTTGTACATCGTGATGAGATCTTCTTCTCTGATATCATGTCGGCTGCATATCAGATTGTATTCTTCTGTTAAAGTAGTGTTGCTTACAGTCCTGTTGTCTGTGTTGACTGTGGCAGCAAGACCATAATCTAAAAATGTGCGAAGCGGATATTTTTCATCCGGTGCAACAGCGTGGGTCTGATAATTTGAAGTTGGACACAGTTCCAGACCGAGACGCTTTTTCTTACATTCTTCCATGAGATTCTTGTCATGAATCAGAGCAATTCCATGTCCTACACGACGGGCACCGTATTCTAATGCAAGACGGACATTTTCGGAACTTCCGCATTCACCTGCGTGGATAGTAAATGGCATACCAAGACGGCGTGCCTCGGCGAATAGTTCAGAAAATTCATGATTTCCATGTGCCTTTTCATCTCCTGCGAGATCAAGTGCACAGATACCATGTCCGAGATAATCCATGGCGGCATGCAACATGGCAAGATTGTCGGCAAGTGCATGGTGTCGCATGGCACATATGATGAGGTTTGAATAAATACCATATGTTTCTTCTCCGAGTCTGCAGCCGCGAATTGCTGCCTCATATACGTCGGCGTAACGCATCCGCTCATTCACACTACAGGTCGGGGCAAAACGTAGTTCGATATATTTTACCTGTTCTTTGGCACAATTTTTCAGAATATTCAGTATACCGGCGGTGATATTTTCCGATGTCTGCATGCACTGAATCGGCAGGTCAAAGCATGTCAGATATTTTGCAAGGCTATCACAGCTGGGCGGTGCCTGTAACCGGGATTTAAGTGCAGTGGTATCTTCTGGTATTTTCAATGTGTGCTTTACAAAATCAACTGAAAAAGAACCGTCAATATGGCAGTGCAGATCAATTTTTGGCATTGATTGAATTAAATTTGTGCTGCAATCCTTCAAATTCCATTCCTCCTTTGAAGCTTTTAGACATTTAATATTATATCAATTGAAACGGGATTAAACAAGTGACTTGAACCATAGTTTTTGGTGTGATATGATGAGTAAAGTTTATGATACGGAAATGGAGATTTCAGGTGTGAAAGAGAAGAGGTTAAAAAGGATAAGAGGATTACAGATGAGCCTTCGGGCATTTGTGACCATATTAGTGATATTGCTGAGTGGTACGATTTTGATTGTGTATTCGTACTTGTCTTCCAAGCTTCATTATGAGCGATATATGGAAAGCCTGATGCAGAATATCAGCACAGAATGTAAAGTGTTATCCGGGAATTTGATAGAAAATGATTTTGAGATTGATTCTTCGATAGATTTGAATCTGATGATTGATAACATAGCAAATCATTTTTACGGTCGTGTGATGATTGTAGATGATGATTACAGAATCATCAAAGATACATTCGGAAGTGATACGAGAGGATATATCATCAATCGGACGGTGATTGAAGTTATGACGGGGGAGAGATCATCGTCTGTAGAGGAATACGACGGGTTTATCCAATGTATGTATCCTGTCGTGGACGGGGAAGGTATTCGCGGCGTCATGATTGTCAATGCATCCACAAAATATATCAATCAGATTAGCCGCAGTGTCAAAAATAAGAATATTCTGGTCAGTGTGCTGATTATGTTGTTCAGTGTTGTTTTTGCATATCTGATTGGTAAGTTCAGTGTGCGGGGAATCATACGAATCAACCGTCAGATGGAGGCAACAAAAGACGGGCATCTGGACGAGAAGCTTCCGGAGCAGGGATTTAAGGAATTCAGGACATTGACGAAAAACTATAATGATACGATTGGAAGACTGATGGTACTTGATTCTACCAGACAGGAATTTGTGTCAAATGTGTCACATGAACTGAAAACGCCGATTACATCCATGAAGGTGCTGGCAGACTCGCTGATTCAGAATGCGGATGCCGATTTGGATATGTATAAAGAGTTTATGACGGACATAGTGGAGGAAATTGACAGGGAAAGTAAGATCATTACAGATTTGCTTACGCTGGTTAAAATGGATAAGAAGTCGGCGGAAATGAATATTGAAGAGGTAGATATCAATGCACTTCTGGAGGTTATTTTAAAACGCGTGTCGCCGATAGCGGCAAGCCGGAATATAGAAATTACCTATGAAAATTACAGGGAGGTAATTGCTGAGGTGGATGAGGTAAAACTCAGTCTGGCATTGACCAATATTATTGAAAATGCGGTCAAGTACAATGTTGATAATGGCTGGGTTAAGGTGACGCTGAATGCAGACCACAAAAATGTGCACATTAAGGTGGCGGATTCGGGAGTTGGTATACCGGAGGATTGCAAGGATCAGGTGTTTGAGAGATTTTATAGGGTGGACAAGGCAAGAAGCCGTGACACAGGAGGAACAGGACTTGGACTTGCGATTACAAAGAATGTTATTTTGATGCACAGAGGAACCATCAAGCTGTACAGCGAGTATGGAGAGGGTACGACTTTCACAATAAAGATACCAATCAAGTATGTGGAGGAAACAAAATGAAACGGAGTACAGGTATAATTCTTGCAATTTGTATCATGATTTTGTGTACAGCCTGTGGGGATAATCAGAAGCAGGTGCAGGTTTCGTCAGGTTCAAACGAAAGTCTGGTAAATATTTATTATCCGGGTGAAAAAGAGGTGCTGACTGCTGAGGAGCAGTATCAGATTAAACTACCGGATTCCGTATCTTCCTCCGTGGAGGAAGTAATGACGGAATTGATGCAGAATATAGACCAGAAGTTGGTATATCATACCTATATGCTGGATGTGGATAACAATTTGTCTCTGGAATTTGCAGCAGACGGGGAGATGACACAGGAAGAAATGATTCTCACGGATGCGTCCATATGCCAGACTCTGTTTCAGATAGACGAGATTAACAATATCACAATAAAAATTCTGAACAGCGAGGGTAAAACAATTCGTGAAAATCTGTATATGAGGGATTCTTTTTATTTTTATGAGTATGATGAAGCAGGTATGAACGAAAGAAAAATTACGTTGTACTATGCCAATAAAACAGGTGATGGACTGGTTTCTACTGAGGTCAGTGTCGTGGATGAGGCAAATGTATCTATGGAAGAAAAAATTGTACAGCTTCTGGTATCCAGAGGTTGCCTGCCCCAGAAAACAGTTGTAAATTCGGTGGGATTCAGCTCCGGAATCTGTTATCTTGACCTCAATCGGCAGTTTATGGGAAGCGTATCCGGTGTGAAAGGTGAGACTGCACTATATGGACTTGTGAATTCTATAGTAAGCCTGCCTGATGTGGATAAAGTTCAACTTCTGGTTGAGGGTGAAATCATTCATTTGTATCGGGGTGTGTCCGGTGTGGATGAACCCTTGCAGTTCAACGATAGTATCTTAGAATAAATTCAGGAGAAGTATAATTGAAAAGACCATTATTCTGGGCGGTAACGGCATTTGCACTTGGAGAGGTGGAAGGCTTGTACCTCAGCAGAATATTACAGATAAGCATAGTGACAGCTATGCTTATTTGTGCTGTCATTCGTGTTGTAAAACGGAAAAAACTTGCCATTTATATGTTGTTTTATGTGCTGTGTATGGTTTGCGGACTTGTAAATGTTGTGGCAAGACCGCCGGTTGATGTCATGGAATATATGAATGTGACAGAGGGCAAAGCAGGCGAGAGTCGGGTGTGCGTGCAGGGATATGTGTATAATTTGCAGGCAGACAAGGGAAGCAGAAATATGGTGTTGCGTATTGATGATGGAGAATGTAAGATTCAACTGCTTGTATATGGCGTATCCGAAAATATGCAGATAGGGGATTTTGTCAGGGTGGCGGGAATTTTGTGTGAACCTGCTGCTCCGAGTAATCCGGGCGGATTTGACATGCAGAGTTATGCATGGTCAAGGGGTGTTGACGGTTTTGTTTATAATCCGAAATGCCATGTGTTGGATTCGTCCGTGGCAGAAAGAAAATTCACACTGCAATCTTTGTATCTCAGGTGGAAAAATACAATATATCAGCTTCGTACATATCTGACCGAAAAGCTATATCTTCTGATGAATCGTGATGTTGCAGATATATATGCAGGGATGTTGTTAGGAAACAGAAAAAATATAGATGCCGAACTTCGTAAATTATATCAGATGGCGGGAATTTCGCATATATTGGCCATATCCGGTTTACATGTTTCTCTGTTGGGGTTGGGGGTATTTCGGTTGTTGCGCAGAACCGGCATGCGGTTATCATGGACAGCAGGGTTATCTGTTTTGTGGATTTTATTTTATGGGGAGCTTACGGGATGGGGATTTGCGACGATTCGTGCGGTGGTGATGATGGTTATTGTGCTGGGAGGTGTATGTCTTGGCAGAGGTGCCGATTTGTTGACTGGGACAGCGGTGGCACTACTGGTTATGCTGATTGGAGAACCTTACAGATTGCTTGACGGAGGTATGCTGCTTAGCTTTGCCGCAATGTTTGGCGTGGCTTTCGGACAATATGTATTAAAAAGGCTTAAGAAAATAAAAAGTATCATACGCATGAGGAAGAAAAAAAGATTTTGTTATGTGCTTTTTTCGTCTGTGATTATGTCAGTGAGTCTGCAGATTGTGATGGCACCGGTAATTGCCTGGATTTATTATGTGATTCCTGTTTATTCTGTGATTGTAAATCTGATTGTCATTCCACTTCTTACACCTGTGCTCTTATGCGGTGTGTTTAGCCTTGTAATCGGTTGTGTCAATCCGGTATGTGGTCGTATGATATGCATGCTGGGGGAATATATTTTGCGGTTTTATACCTGGTTGTGTGAACATACGGTGCGGTTACCGGGGCACAGTATTACAGTGGGGAAGCCGGAAGTCTGGCTGATTATCTTGTATTTCATCCTGTTCTTCCTGCTGGTGTATCTTACTACGGAAAAACCACAGAGGAAGATGCGGGAGTGGTTGTATCGAAAAAGGCATGTCTGGTATGACAGGAAAAACTGGTGCAAAGGTGTGGTGATTTGTCTTTGTTGTATTGGCGGGTTTGCAGGTGCAGGTCTGTATAAGCTTTACCGGTATAGCTTGTGTGAACAGGTGACCTTTTTGGATGTGGGTCAGGGAGACGGGATTCTGATTCGCACGGAGACAGGGACGAATCTTGTGATTGACGGAGGGTCGGCTACGCAGGACAGGCTGGGGGAGTATGTGCTTCTTCCGGCACTGCAGTCACTTGCTATGGCAAGGGTAGATTACTGGTTTGTGAGTCATGCTGACACCGATCATATCAGTGGATTGCTGGAAATCCTTAAGGCTGGTGAACTGTCCGGTGTGCAGCTTAAAAACCTGGTTGTTTCTGCCAATGCCATGCAGGATGAAAAGATGCGAGAGCTGATTGACCTGGCAGAAGGTCAGGGGATTCAGATATGTTATATGGATATGGGAGACTATGTGACAGACGAGGAGTGTTTTCTGATTCGCTGTCTGCATCCGGATGGTGCATTTGTGGCAGAAGATAAAAACGAGGCTTCTCTCGCATTGGAATATCAATCCGGGAAATTTTGTATGTTATTTACGGGAGATATGGGAACGGAGGCTTTGCGTTATATGCTTGAGGAGGAAATGGACGGTACACAGAGATGGTATGATGTGGTGAAAATACCGCATCACGGTTCAAAATATTCTTATCTGGAGGCATTGTACGACATGACGGATGTGGTTGTAATATCCTGCGGAGCGAATAACAGCTACGGACATCCGCATGCAGAGGTTTTGAAACGACTGGAGGAACATGGTACAGAAGTTTACCGTACAGATGAATGCGGAGCGATTAAAGTCAGAGTAAAAAGAAATAGAGCGGAGATTTTGGTATATGGCAGATAAGATAATAAGTAGTTTTGACCTAGGAAATATAGGATGGATAAAAAGAAGGAAAATGAAAAAAACCCCGCAAAGAAGCCGGGGGCGGGGCATGGAGAGAAGAAAATGAGAAAAAAGCCCCGCAAGGAAGCCGAGGGTGGGGCATAGAGAGAAGAAAATGAGAAAAAAAACCCGCAAGGAAGCCGGGGGGCGGGGCATAGAGAGAAGAAAATGAGAAAAAAGCCCCGTAAGGAAGCAAGAAACGCAGAAGGAAAAGAGGTAGGTTATGAGTATGAATTGCGATGATGTAAGAAGGAAAAAAGAAGAAACGATGAAGGAGCTTGAACGTATAAGCTCTTTAGAAAAGAAATTTCCGAAGGAAGAATTGATTTGTACAAAAAACAATGAGCGTTATAAGTGGTTGATTAAGGATAAAAATGGGACTTCTTACTTGCCAAAAAGTAAAAGAGAGTTTGCGGAAACCTTAGCCATAAAAAAGTATTATAACTATAAAAAGAAGGAATTGGAAAGGACTCTTTCCGCTTGTGAGGCATATCTGAAGAAAATGAAGGCAGGGGAAGTAAAATCGGAACAGTTACTGCTTCATCCTGAATATAGAAAACTGCTTGAAAAGCATTTTATGCCATTGGATGAAGAACTGAGGAATTGGCAGAATGCCGAATATGAAATATGTCATAAGCATGAGGAAAATCTTATAATAAAGGGGACACAGGGAAAGCTGCTAAGATCCAAATCTGAAGCCATTATCGATATGCTACTTTATAAAAATCAAATTTCGTTTCGCTATGAAGATAAGCTTGTATTGGATGGGGTAACCTTATATCCCGATTTTGTAATTCGGCATCCTGCATCAGGAGACTTCTTTTATTGGGAGCATTTTGGGATGATGGACAATGAAGAATATAGGAATCACGCACTTCAAAAAATAAATCTATACTGCAAAAATGGGATTTTGCCATTTGTGAATCTGATAATGACTTTTGAAACGAAAGAACAACCAATCAGCATAGAGAGAGTGGAAAAGATTATCCAAGAGTATTTCATGACGCATACATCAATCAGGATGAATTAACTGTCTTGTTTGTCAAAGTGGTCAAAAGGTTGTGTGAAGAATAAAATAAATATGCAGTTACCTATATATGTGGTAAAATACTTTCGGAAGGATTTTTGTGTTTTACAAACTGAAAGTTTTGGTGATAGATCATATGGAATGATTGAAGATGCTATTAGAAATGGTGCTCAGACACTTCAGGAAGTACAAAGTGCAACCGGAGCTGCAAAAGGA
>CAMAMD010000014.1 GCA_945836785.1 uncultured Clostridium sp. | reverse complement strand
AAATTGCTGCCCCTGTCGATATGAATCCAAGACAAAGAAAACAGGATGATTTCAGGCGGCAAAGACAGAAGAGGTCATATATGTATGATGAGTTTCAGGAAAAACCTGAGCGTGAAATTCCAGAGGAAAGTACAGTAAGTTACTATATTTAGAGATGCGGGGAGATTTAAATGAAAATTACATTATTATTTAGGTAGGCTCTGAAGTGAAACGATAGTATTTCACTTCGGAGCTTTTCTATTTGTCACAAAATTTGTTTTACCACAGACCGAGAACATGCTGCATAATTAGACTTACGCCGGTAATACCAATCCAGCAGCAAAATCCCATAATGAGCGGTTTTCCGCCTGTTTTCACAAGTTTTACGATGTTTGTGTTTAATCCGATTGCAGCCATGGCAAGGATAATAAAGAATTTGGACAAATCCTTGATTGGGCTGAAGAAGTCAGCACTGACACCGCAGTTTACAGCGATTGTCGTGATGATGGATGCTGCAATAAAGTAAAGGATAAAAAACGGAAAAATCTGTTTCAAACTTACCTTGCTGCCACTTTCACTATTACCTGATTCTTTGCGTGTTCGGATAAATGCCAGAACCAAAGTGATTGGAATAATGGCCAATGTACGGGTAAGTTTCACTGTGACAGCCTTATCCAGTGTGGCACTGCCAAGGTTCCACATATTGTCCCATGTGGAGGCTGCTGCTGTAACGGATGACGTGTCGTTGACAGCCGTGCCGGCAAAGATACCAAACGCATCACCGCAGGTTGTGTCAAAACCTATCAGCTTGCCGAGATTCGGAAATATAATCGCTGCCAGGACATTGAAAAAGAAGATAACAGAAATTGCCTGTGCGACTTCTTCATCGTCTGCGTCAATTACCGGGGCGGTGGCAGCGATTGCAGAACCACCACAGATGGATGAACCGACACCGACCAGTGTGGATATTTTCCCCGGAATGTGCATTACCCTGCACAAGATAAAAGCAATAATCAGGGAAGTGGAGATGGTTGCCAGAATAATTGGAAGGGACTGCTTTCCTGTCTCAAATATAACATTGAGATTGAGACCAAATCCAAGCAGGATAACTGCATATTGCAATATCTTTTTGGATGTGAACTTAATACCGTTCTCAAGCTTTCCCTTGTCTTTGATGAATAATGTGATAATCATACCCAGCAGTATTGCGATGACCGGACCGCCGATAATCGGAAATTGTTTGCCGAGAAACCAGGATGGAATTGCAATCACCAGACAAACCAGAAATCCCATCCAATTTTTCTTGATAAAGTTCATTTTTCTTTTCCTACCGCATAAAAATAAAACTTAGATAATTAGGAAACATTTCTTACTGGAAAAATATACCATATAATTTTCATAAAATAAAATTATAAATATTTATAAAATGATAAAAATATGTTATGATTTAAGTGAAGTACAATGCATAATAAAACACTCTAATTATGCTATGTGATAAGAAAAATAAAAACATGTTTAGTAGGAGGAAGTATGTTAGATTTTCGTGTTGAGACATTTTTGGCTGTGTGTCAGGAAATGAATTTTACAAGAGCAGCAAAACTGCTTGGCATAACACAGCCGGCGGTTTCAAATCATATCAGGCAGTTGGAAGAGTATTATGATGTATTATTATTTGGTTATGAGGGAAAGAAAGTGTATCTGACGAAGGAGGGGAAAATGCTTTATGAGGCCATGGTCAGTATGCATAATAATGAAATATATTTAATGGAACAGTTAAAGCAGACCAAGGAGGGCAGGGAAGAGTTTCGGTTTGGTGTTACGCTCACCATCGGAGATTTTATGATTTCTGATGTACTCGAACGATATATTGAAAAGCATCCTTCGGCAAATATTCATATGGAGGTTGCAAATACCAAGGAGCTGATTGCACAGTTGGAAGCAGGTCTGATTGATTTTGCAGTGCTTGAAGGTAACTTCCGAAAAATGAATTACGAGAATTTTGTTTATGCGGTGGAACCATTTATATCGGTTTGTAGTCCGTATCATCCGATGGCGGGCAGGCAGGTGAACTTGACGGAGCTTCTGCAGGAACGTGTTGTCATACGTGAGGAGGGATCCGGTACAAGAGAAATTTTGGAAAATGCACTTGAAGAAAGGAATATTAGGTTATCGGATTTTTCGGGCTTGATTGAAATCGCAAATATGAATACAATAAAGGAACTGGTGCTAAGAAATTGCGGTATCTCTTTTATGTACGAGAAAGCGGTGGAGCAGGAGCTGCTTGCGGGAGAACTGGCAAGGATAAATATAAGAGGGTGGCAGGTCCGCCATGAGATGTGCGCAGTGTGGAAAAAGGATAATCTTTTTTCGGATTATTATGAAAGGTTGTTGAAGGAGTTGCTTGGATGAATATATTGACAGTAGATGGAATAACAAAGTCATATGGTGTAAGAAAGATATTTGATTCAGCTTCCTTTTTTCTTCAGGAGGGTGAGAAAGCAGGAATCATTGGAATCAACGGAACGGGAAAATCAACCTTGCTTAAAATGATAGCCGGGCTGGATGTACCGGACAGCGGGCAGATTATTATGGCAAACGGATATACGGTGCGATATCTGCCGCAGACACCTGTGTTTGAGGATGAAGACAGTGTGCTGCAGGCTGTGATAAGGGATAATCGGACGGAGGAGAACCGCTGGAGTATAGAAAGTGATGCAAAGGCGATGATGACCAGGCTCGGAATTACGGATTTTGATGAGCACTGTGGGCATCTGTCGGGCGGACAGAAAAAGAGACTGGCACTTGTTGCTGCACTTCTTGCAAAGGCGGATATTTTGCTGCTTGACGAGCCAACCAATCATCTTGACCACGAAATGTCGGCATGGCTGGAGGAGCAACTTAAAAATTACCGCGGTTCCATTATCATGATTACGCACGATAGATATTTTCTGGACAGCGTTGCCAACAGAATCATAGAAGTGGACAAAGGGAAAATATACTCGTATCAGGAAAATTATTCTGGATACCTTCGGCTGAAAACGTTGCGCGAGGACATTGCGGATGCTTCAGAAAGAAAACGTCAGTCAATTTTGCGTGTAGAGTTGGAATGGGTGAAACGAGGAGCGAGAGCGAGATCCACCAAACAAAAAGCAAGACTTGAACGCTATGAAGAGATGAAGAATATGCATGCACCGCAGAAAGATGAAGCAGTTACACTGGGTTCCGTATCATCCCGGCTCGGACGCACAACGATTAATCTGGATAATATCAGGAAAGCGTATGATGGGAGGACAATCATAAATGATTTTTCGTATCATTTTCTGAAGCATGATAGAATCGGAATCATAGGAAAAAACGGATGTGGAAAAAGTACATTATTAAAAATTGTGCTTGGAATGGTGTCTCCTGACAGCGGAAAAGTTGAGATTGGACAGACTGTAAAAATCGGTTCTTTTGCACAGGAGATTCAGATGGGACGTGATATGGATGCCGGGCAGCGCGTCATTGATTATATCAGGGATGAGGCAGAGTATTTGGAGACAGACGAGGGAAAGATAACAGCGACGAGACTTCTGGAGAGATTTTTGTTTAAAGGTGAAGACCAATACGGACTTATAGGTAAGTTGTCAGGAGGGGAGAAAAGACGATTATATCTGTGCAGGGTTTTAATGTCGGCACCGAATGTACTCATATTGGATGAGCCCACCAATGACCTTGATATTACGACACTTGCTGTATTGGAGGATTACCTGGATCATTTCGACGGAATTGTGATTGCGGTTTCTCATGACAGATATTTTCTCGACAGGGTGGTAAGACGTATATTTGCATTTCAGCCGGATGGGTGCCTGATGCAGAGTGAGGGTGGCTATACAGACTATGAAAACAGGATGCATACGGAGCATATTAGAGAAGATGGTGTATTAAATGCACGGAAAGGTTCATATAATACTGAGAATACAATAAAGACTGATGACAGCAAGACCACGGAAAAAGGTAGCGGAAACCGGTCACATGAAAGAAAACTAAAGTTCTCCTATAAAGAGCAGAAAGAGTATGAAACCATAGAACAGGATATTGAAGAACTTGAGAAAAAAATAGCCGATAAGGAGGCGGAGATAGCGGAAAATGCAAGTAATTCCATGCTTCTTCAAAAGCTATGTGAGGAGCAGGATGCATTAAACGATCAGCTGTCGGATAAGATGGAACGATGGATGTATCTGGAGGAGATGGCTGCAAAAATAGCGGAACAGTAAACAGAATTAATATATGAAAATGAGGTGTGATACTATGAAAGTTTTAATGTTAAACGGAAGTCCTAAGACAAATGGCTGTACATATACAGCTCTTACAGAGATTGAAAAGAGACTGGAGAGCCATGGTGTGGAAACAGAGCTTTTTCAGATTGGAACGCAGCCCGTGGCAGGCTGTATTGCATGTGGAGTATGCAAGGGCAGTGCAAGCTGTATATTTGATGATAAGGTAAATGAATTTGTTGCAAAAATGCGTGAGGCAGATGGTATGATCATCGGTTCGCCGGTATATTATGCAAGTGCCAGCGGTCAGGTTACGGCGTTTCTTGATCGTGCATTTTATGTGGGTGGAAGTTATATGGATGGAAAGCCGGGTGCAGCGTTGGTGAGCTGCCGTAGAGGTGGTGCATCTGCGGCATTTGATCAGTTGAATAAATATTTTAGTATTAGCAATATGCCGATTGTAACGTCTAATTACTGGAATCAGGTGCACGGAAATACGCCTGAGGAAGTGATGCAGGACGAGGAGGGAATGCAGACATTGCGTATTCTTGCAGACAATATGGCGTGGCTGTTACAATGTATTGAGGCAGGAAAAAAGTCCGGTATTTGTGTACCGGACCGTGAAACTAAGATTCGAACAAATTTTATCCGTTAACAGGCATGGATTTCGTTGCAAATTTATCGCGATAGCGTTTGGGTGTTATGCCATATTTTTCCTGAAAAGCTGCTGTAAAATGACTCTGGGACGAAAAATTAAAATATTCTGATATGTCCGTGATGGAATAATCGGAATATTGTAGCATTTGTGCGGCTGCATCCAAACGTCTATCTTTGATATATGCAGATAACGACATGCCGACTTCTTTGGAAAAAAGTCTGGAAAGATAGGATGGGTTGATGTCTAAATGTGCGGCAATATTTGGTACTTTTAATTTTTGATTTAAATTGTCATAGATATAATCAATGCATTTGACGATGGGGCGGGAATAAATATTCTTTTTCTGATTATCACGCATGCTTAGTGTATATTCCTGTATCATTGTGGTTTGCAGACGATCTATTTGAGGTATGGTTGTGCATAAATCAGCTTTTTGAATAAAAATATCACTCATGCTGTAGGCGGTCTCACGTTCCAGACCGGCTTCGACGCAGAAACGTGTAATCATGGCGGCTAGAATTACAAAATGAAATTTGCGGTTTTGCAGAGGATTTTGCGAGAGTGTGCCGTTTTTTGCATCGGATGTAGTATATCCTTTGGTTTCTTCATACCATTTGTGCCGTTTGTTGACTTCCTCCAAATCACCGGCTGCAATTGCCTTGTATAATCCAAATTCTTTTTCGTATTCAAGGTGTTTTGTGTTTTCTTCCCGCTGTAGTAATAATTTATTGTTAAGTTCATGTTTGAAATCCATATAAATTCCTCCATAACATGTAAAAAATAGCATCTTTTGGTTCTATATGTCGAATTACATGTCGAAATTTCTTATAGTATAACAAAAAAATATAAAAAATGACATAAAAATGATAGAATTGACGATTTTTTTTTAGTATCATAGCAACAACAGATGAGACATCGGCATACAAAAGAGTTTGTATATTGCTACGAAAGATAAGAGTACACATAGGATAAAATGTCCGTCTGTTAAAAGTGATATCTGGGCAATATATCCCCAATATATTGCTTTGATATATATGGAATCCCCCCAAGATTCATATACGTGTCGCAAGACACACATTTCTCCTTCGCGTTTTTATAACGCAGAAAAATCCGCTTTCCCCAGCGGATTTTTTTTGTTCAGAATTTACCGGTCTGAATGGTAAAGGGCTGTAATACTTTCACATATTTCACTCAATATTTCCACAACTCGTTCCTGGTCGATGGTTGAATATTGTTGATAGGCGTGATAACATCCCTGGACAAGAACCGTAATGTAAATATTGGTCTTTAAATCGGCTCTTAACTCCGGCTGCTGACGGTACATGACACTTTTAAATATTTTTTCAATGTTATCCATCAGTACATTTTCTCTGGAATCGGAGAATATAATCCGAAATAATTGCCCCTGTTCAATAATACGCGAAAAAAGCTGTAATGAAATCTCTCCGGCATGCTGAAGGACATTTTCAGGGAATGTTATGTCCTTTAACATGGAGTCAATCAGCTCCTGTTCGAGATGTTCGGATAAATCATATATATCCTTGTAGTGAAGATAAAAGGTTTGTTTGCTTATCTTTGCATTATCCGTCAATTCACGTACTGTAATTTTTTCAAGCGGTTTTTTTGCCCTCAGTTCAATAAATGCTTCGTATATGCTGTTTCTTGTTTTTTGTACTCTCAAATCCATTTTATCGCTCCATTTTGTTTAAATTATATATAAAGCTTTCTGTATCTTTCACGAAAAAGTCAAATAAATGATATTTAAATAAAATTGACCATGGTAAATTAACTGCCTTATTTCTATTATATATGATAAGGATATATTTGACTATAGTCAATTTGAAGGAGATTTAATTTATGAAGCAGGATATCATAAGCCAGAGATTCCGGCTTTTTCAGACCTGACGCTGGACATAAAAAAAGGTTGAAATCCTGCTTGTTTCTGTTATGATATATGTATAGCTTTTTGCGGAAAATATATTAATACATGGCATACGAGGACAGTGAAATGTTGTATACAGATTTAACAAAAAAAGCGATGCGTCTGTGTTATAAGGCACATGACGGACAGATGGACAAGGGTGGTGTTCCCTATGTGTTTCATCCGTTTCATGTTGCCGAGCAGATGGAGACGGAATATGACATTTGTGTTGCATTGATGCATGATGTGCTTGAGGATACAAACTATACGATTGAGGATGTGCGGGCGGAGGGGTTCCCGGATGAGGTGTTGGAGGCGCTTCTCTGTATTACCAGAGACGTGCATATGGAATATGCTGATTATATTGAGATTGTCAAGACAAATGATATTGCGACACGCGTGAAATTGGCCGATCTTGAGCATAACAGTGATGTGTCCAGATTGCCTGGGGATGATGCGGATTATAATCATGCCCTTTTGGAACGGTATGCCAAGGCAAAAAGGGTTTTGCAGGGTTAAAGATAGATGCGTTTTTCTGCTTGTGGAAAACGCATTTTTCATATTCATAGAAGGAAGAGGATACAGATGACAAAAAAACAGAGAACACTGGAAGTGATAAAAAGATTAAAGCATGAATATCCGGCAGCTGAATGTACGCTTGATTATGATGAGGCCTGGAAACTTTTAGTGGAGGTTCGATTGGCGGCACAATGTACGGATGCAAGGGTGAATGTGGTTGTGCAGTCTCTCTATGCAAAATTTCCGACTGTTGCAGCACTTGCAGAAGCTTCGGTTGAGGACATAGAGGAAATTGTGAGACCATGTGGTTTGGGAAAGAGTAAGGCGAGAGATATTAGTGCATGTATGAAAATTTTGCATGAGAAGTATCACGATACTGTGCCGGAGGATTTTGATGCACTTTTAGCATTGCCCGGAGTTGGAAGAAAAAGTGCGAATCTGATTATGGGAGATGTCTTTGGGAAACCGGCAATTGTAACCGATACGCATTGCATCAGATTATGTAATCGTATAGGTCTTGTGGATAATATAAAAGAGCCCAAAAAAGTGGAGATGGAACTCTGGAAGCTTGTTCCGCCGGAGGAGGGCAGTGATTTCTGCCACCGGCTTGTATATCATGGCAGAGAGGTATGTACGGCAAGAACAAAACCGTATTGCGACAGATGTTGTCTGGAGGACATTTGCAAAAAAAATGGGGTGCAGTAGGAAATGGGAAATATAAAACCGGAGGATATAATAGGCGTTATATTTGATTTTAACGGAACGATGTTTTTTGATTCGGATAAACATATCCGTGCGTGGGTATCTTATGTGGAGGAAGTGACAGGAGTAAGACCGGATATAACAGATATTGAAAGATATATTGCAGGTAAATCAGGCAGGCAGATTTTGGAACATTTTTTGGGATATGAGATAACGGATGGAATGTTAGAGCAGTTCACCGAAGAAAAAGAGGGAATTTATCGCAGACTATGCAATGAAGATAAGACGGGGTTGAGATTGGCTCCCGGTTTAACAAAATTTCTTGATTACCTGACAGAGTATAACATACCCCGGACGATTGCCACGACAGCGAGTTTATCCAATGTCATGTATTATTTTGAAAAATTTAACCTGTACAAATGGTTTGAACCGGATAAAATTGTGTGCGGAGATAAGAGGATCAGGGAAAAACCGTATCCGGATATGTATCTGGTTGCGTGTAAGCTTATAAATAAAGAGCCGTCGAGATGCCTGGTATTTGAGGATTCTGTTACGGGAATCACTGCGGCAGAGGCAGCAGGAATCAGACATATTGTGGCAGTAAAAGGAGATAATCCACATCTGAGCATAGATGGTTTTAATTTTGTTCATGCGGTAATTACGGATTATTCGGAGTTGAATGAAACTTTTGATTTTTGATATTTGGGTATGTGCGGACTGTTTGTGTGAACATGTTTTGCGATGACGGGATATGGGATAGGACATGGAGGAAAGGATATGGCAGTAGAATATAGAGGATTTAAGTTTTTTTCTGATGTGGATAAGCTGGAAATAGATTGTATGTCAGTGATACCGGATACTGATATAATAGGTGTAGTTCAATTGGTTCATGGAATGTGTGAGCACAAGGAACGATATTATGATTTTATGGAGTATCTTGCACACAAAGGATATTTGTGTGTGATACATGACAATAGAGGACATGGCAGGAGTGTTGAGTCAGATACAGATTTGGGGTATTTTTATGATGGAGGTTATGAGGCACTTGTGGAGGATATCCATCAGCTTACCATGATGATGAAAGAAGAATTGAAAGCTTCAAAAAATTTACCGTATATCTTAATGGGACATAGCATGGGCTCGCTTGCTGTCAGATGTTATCTGAAAAAATATGACGGGGATATCGATAAGCTTGTGGTTCTCGGAAGTCCCTCTAAACCTGCAGGAGCAGCTATAGGTTTGATGATTGCGACTGCGATGGAACGGGTAAAGGGTGGAAGAACGCATGCAAGGGCTTTGGATTATCTGGTGATTCATTCACAGTATGAAAAACGATTTGAGTCGGAGGGAATACTGCATGCATGGATTTGTTCGGACAAGAAAGTAGTAGAACAATATAACCGGGATCCCTACTGTAATTTTTGTTTTACCGTAGATGGTTATGTGCAGTTGATTCGGTTGATGATGCATACCTATAGCACGAAGGGATGGCATGTGACAAAGCCCGAACTTCCGGTTTTGTTTATATCGGGTAAGGAGGATCCGTGCAATTTAGGCCCAAAGCATTTTGGGAAAAGTGTTCACTTTCTGAAAAATCGGGGTTATAAAAATGTGAAGGCGGTATTGGTCAATGGTATGCGTCATGAAGTCCTGAATGAAAAGAATAAAAACAGGGTATATAAACATATATGTGATTTTATTTCCAGTGAAATGTAAAGAATAGGGGATATGCCAGATGAAAGTCAGAATGTCGGTTGAACAGCAGAATCGTGAAGCGTTTATGAATCGCGTGCTATTAAAATATCATTTTTCGGAATCAGATCGGGAGAGACTTACTCAGGTTTATGAGCAGATGAAAATATGCATGGGACCATATGCAGCTTATCGTATCAATCAGAAAGTCACCGGAATTCAGGCAATTGATGACGGACCGGCAGCGATTGTGTCCATGACGCTGGGGGCGGGAATCGATCGGTTGCAGGAACATTATATGAGAAACGGACAGCTTGAAGAGGCGTATATGATAGATTGCCTTTCATCTGAACTTCTGCTTCAGATGTATGGGGAGTTTAATGCGTCATATGCAAAATTTCACAGGCGATATGTGAAACGGTATGTATTTATCGGTAATGAGATTCCGGTGACGGTTATACCTGATTTGCTTCAGGATATACGTGGGCAGAAAAGACAGCCGGATAAACAGGAAGATAAAAATGCAGATCAGGAGAATCGGGTGAAATCGGATATTGCCATGAATGAGGAAACCGGAAAAACATTGTGCGACAGCCAGCCAGCTTGTGAAAGGCTTATGGAACATGATGAAATATCGGCAAATGAATATGGTGTGCTGTCACCGTCAAAAAGTGTGGTTTTCTATGCTATTCTTTCAGAAAATCCAAATCAGGTCTGTGAGGGTATATGCAGTGATTGCGCAAATGAGGAGTGCGAGAACAGAATTATATCGGGAATACAGGCTGCAAGGATTGTGCCAAATGTGGATGTATATGAACAAAATGATTTGAAAAATGTGAAAAACAAAGAAAACATGACCTATGGATATCAGCGTATTTTTGGTACGCAATAGAACAATGCACAGCAACTAATGTTATGGGGGAATTATCATGGAAGTATTAAATCACAAAAGAAAGTATATTATGGCATTGGATGCAGGAACGACCAGTAATCGGTGTATTTTGTTTGATCAGAGGGGCGACATTGTCAGTATGGCACAGAAAGAGTTTACCCAGATATATCCGAAACCGGGTTGGATAGAACACGATGCGAATGAAATTTGGTCAACACAGATGGGGGTTGCTGTGGAGGCAATGTCCAAGATTGGGGTTACAGCGGAAGATATAGCGGCTATCGGAATCACGAACCAGAGAGAGACAACGATTGTCTGGGATCGGGATACGGGAGTTCCGATATATAATGCCATTGTTTGGCAGTGCCGGAGGACGGCAGAGTATTGTGAATCTTTGGCAGATAGACAGGCGATGTTCAGAGAGAAAACAGGGCTGATTATTGATGCTTATTTTTCGGCAACCAAGGTAAAATGGATTTTGGACCATGTAGATGGGGCAAGAAAAAAAGCAGAACAGGGGAAATTGTTATTTGGAACTGTGGAAACATGGCTGATCTGGAAATTGACCGGCGGCAGGGTGCATGTGACAGATTATTCAAATGCGTCCAGGACGATGATGTTTAATATTAATACGTTAAGCTGGGATAAGGATATACTTTCTTTGCTTGATATACCAGAAAGTATGCTGCCTGAGGTGAGACCAAGCAGTGAAGTATATGGGACAACCACGGCAACCATATTTGGTGGGGAAATACCAATAGCCGGTGCGGCGGGAGATCAGCAGGCGGCTTTGTTCGGACAGAGCTGTTTTGAACCCGGGGATGCGAAGAATACATATGGAACAGGCTGTTTCTTATTGATGAATACGGGGGAAAAGCCTATCTATTCAGGAAACGGTCTGGTGACTACGATTGCATGGGGACTTGATAAAAAGGTGACGTATGCACTGGAGGGATCTATATTTGTTGCAGGCGCCGCTGTACAATGGCTTCGAGATGAGATGGGCTTTATAAATAGAGCTTCGGATAGCGAGGAACTTGCCCAAAGGGTAAATGATACAAATGGGTGTTATGTTGTCCCGGCATTTACAGGACTGGGGGCTCCGTATTGGGATCCATATGCCCGGGGTACGATAGTCGGGCTTACAAGGGGTGTCAATCGTTGCCATGTTGTGCGTGCAACATTGGATTCCATTGCATATCAGGTGCATGATGTTCTGGAAGCGATGCATGAGGATTCCGGCATTTGCCTGCATGAATTAAAGGTGGACGGAGGAGCCAGTGCAAATGATTATCTGATGCAAATGCAGTCAGATATGATTCAGGTACCTGTAATTCGGCCGGTCTGTGTGGAGACAACGGCTCTCGGTGCGGCATATTTGGCAGGACTTGCTGTCGGATACTGGAAGACCAGGGATGATATTATGGGAAATATGCAGATTGATAGGCAGTTTTATCCCCAAATGCCGGATTTGGAGCGCAGTAAGCTGCTGAACGGATGGAAAAAAGCAGTGACCTATGCGTTTGAGTGGGCACGTGAGGAATGCGTATCTGAGAATGTTTAGATAAACGAAAGAGGGTGGACATTATGTTAACTAGTGTTGCGTTGATTTTCCTGTGCGGACTGCTCCTTGGTGGTATATTCCAGAAATTACATTTGCCGAGTCTTTTGGGTATGATTATAACGGGAATTGTACTCGGTCCGCATGTGTTGAATCTTCTGGATGATTCGTTGATGGCAGTTTCTGGAGATTTAAGACAGCTAGCACTTGTAATTATACTTACCAGAGCTGGATTATCGCTTAATATTGCAGATTTGAAACGTGTCGGAAGACCGGCGGTGCTGATGTGCTTTGTCCCGGCATGCTTTGAGATTATAGGGACGATTCTGCTTGCACCGCCACTGTTGGGCGTTACTGTGATTGAGGCAGCCGTTATGGGAAGTGTGATGGCTGCGGTTTCTCCTGCCGTTATCGTTCCGAGAATGATAAAAATTATGGAATCGGGTTATGGCAAAGAACATAGTATTCCGCAGTTGATTCTGGCCGGTGCGTCGGTGGATGACGTATTTGTTATTGTTATGTTCACTGCGTTCTCAGGCATGGCAGCCGGAGGAGATTTGAAAGCTGGGGACTTTTTACGAATTCCTGCATCGATAGGATTGGGAATTTTGACCGGTATTCTGGTTGGTTTGTGTCTGGTATGGTTTTTTAAGAAGCTTCATATGCGGGATTCTGTTAAGATATTGATCATATTGAGTTTGTCATTTTTGTTGATTGAAGCACAGAACCAATTGGAGGGTATAGTACCTTTTTCAGCGCTTCTTGCGATTATGAGCATTGGTATTGTGGTGAAACAGAAATATGACATATTGGCAATCAGATTGTCAGGCAAATACAACAAGCTTTGGGTTGGAGCCGAAGTTATGTTGTTTGTACTGGTAGGTGCATCGGTAGATTTAAAATATGCAGTAGCTGCAGGCGCGATGGCGGTTGTGTTGGTTATCCTGGCACTGGTATTTCGTATGGTTGGAGTGCTGTTATGCCTTGTAAAGACAAAATTGACATGGAAAGAGCGGGTATTCTGCATGCTTGCGTATCTGCCGAAAGCAACTGTGCAGGCTGCAATCGGTGCAATTCCTCTCTCTATGGGATTCGCTTGCGGGCAGATTGTTCTAACTGTTGCCGTTTTGTCTATTTTAATAACGGCACCGCTGGGTGCAATTTGCGTTGACACGCTATATAAACGGCTGCTCGAAAAATAATTATAAAAATGGTTTGAAAAATGAGAAAAGGTAGATAATAACATGGAAAATGACAGATTAAAAAAACAGATGGATTTTTGCCGGGAGCTCGATAAGGAGAAGTTCATTTCAAGGCAAACCTATCTGACAGATGGCATCAGAAAGGAAAATGATGCAGAGCATGCATGGCATATGGCGGTCATGGCAATACTACTGAGTGAATATGCGAATGAACCTATTGATGTCCTTAAAACAGTGACAATGATTTTACTGCATGATGTTGTTGAAATTGATGCGGGTGATACATATGCATATGATGAGGAAGGTAAAAAAACGCAGCATGAGAGAGAGGATTTTGCGGCTGACAGATTATATGGGATGCTCCCGGCTGATCAGCAGGAAAAATTCCGGGCGTTATTTGATGAGTTTGAAGCATGTGAGACACCAGAGGCAAGATTTGCACGTGCTATGGATAATATTCAGCCGCTTATGCTGAATGCGGCAACAGGTGGAAAAAGCTGGGAGGAACGTGGCATTCGTTTGAGTCAGGTATTGAACAGAAATAAGATAACGCCTATGGGGTCACAGATTTTGTGGAATTACGCCTATGAGGAAATGATTCATCCGAATGTAGAGAGCGGAAAACTAAAA
This sequence comes from uncultured Clostridium sp., assembly GCA_945836785.1. The sequence continues at coordinate 355 of CAMAMD010000014.1, read as the reverse complement.
GATGATATAAACCAGCATGATAAAACAACAAGGGGGGATTAAAGATGAATCCTATGGCACTTATGAAAATAAAGGGACTGCTTGAGCGTTTTAAGAGTAATCATCCAAAGATACCGATGTTTTTGGGGGCAGCAGCCCAGGCAATTGATGAGGGAAGTATCATTGAGGTAAATGTTACTACCTCCAACGGAAAAACATTGTGTACCAATATGAAAGTGACAGCTGATGATATGGATATGGTAAGACAGCTTTCTGGTATGAAAATGAATTAAAAATAAAATTTAATTTATATTTGACATATCCGAAAAAAGGATTATAATTACTTTAAACCGTTGACGTGGAGATAACGTTATAT
>CAMAMD010000013.1 GCA_945836785.1 uncultured Clostridium sp. | reverse complement strand
ACCACAGCCGAGGAAGCTATACAGGGGAGAAAACAATGGTATTTTTAATTATATTTATACTTCTTTACAGTATCATATATTTGACAGTATTTATCCTGGCACACCAGGATGCAAACATGATCAAACCATTAACAACCATGACAGTCGGTATGATCCTGCTTCTCGTCATAACAGCATTTGTGTGTGTATTTTACGGAGTATGGTATCTGGGCATCATCATCGGCATAGTCGTAATCGGAATGCTTCAGTTCCTTTTCTTCCTAATGAAACACTGAATTATAATAATCCGACAGACTCCTTTGCAAGCTTGTCAGCCTCTTCATTTCCGGCTATACCGGAATGACCTTTCACTTTTATAAAATGTATTTGAAGCTGTGACATTACCTTCTGCATATAATCATAATAGGCAATTGTACCGGGTTTGTTGCGTTTCCACATTCCTGTCGCCCACATCTCTATCCCCATATAATCATAATATATATCTAACTTTGTAATTCCCATATCTATCGCAAGTTGAACTGCCGCCATACATCCCAGCACTTCTCCCGCCACATTACGCATGGATGCCATGTCTTCATCATCACCACAACCCTGTATCACATGTTTTTCTCCGTTACATACCAGAAATCCACCATACCCATACACCTTTGTCACTGCATTGAAAGATCCATCCACAAAAGCATAAGGGCACATTTCTGCCCCCTGCTCTGTTGCGGAAACGTGCCTGTCATTTTCCATAAATCCTGTATCACCCAAATATTTTTTTGCCTCGTCTAACGACCCAAAACTCTTATATACTGCCCCGGAATATCCCTTGACCATACTTTCACATTCTGCCCATGTCAAATAAATCCCCGGCGTTCTTCCCTGCTTTACAGCATAATATTTTTGTGCCATATATTCTTATCTCCGTTCCATTGCGATTCGTACACAATGATTCATTTATTTCATTTTAATTATTTGAAAACGCTCCTGCAGCAAAGTCCAATTTGCCTGAAACCACTGCATAATTGTCCAATACCCGGCTCCACGCAATCCAAATTCCTCAATCAAATCAAATTTGGCATTCAGGCTTCGCACATCCTCAAACCAGACCACATGCTGTACTCCATTCAGATAATAGAAGAAAAACGGTGATTGTGCAGTCTCATCAAACGCAATAACAGCATTATACCTGCCTGCAAGCTGCACTGCTTCCACATTTCCGATTGTCCTCGCCCGCATACCCCCACGCACATAAGGCAACGTCCAATCATATCCATAATTTGGAATTCCAAGGCTCACCTTGTTTGCAGGTATCTCTGTTAATGCATACTCCACTACACGTCTGACCTGGTTTATGGGTGCCACCGCCATAGGCGGACCATAGGCATATCCCCATTCATATGTCATAAGAAGTACACCGTTTGCCACGGCACCCAGACCTCCGTAATCCTTTCCCTCATACAATAAACCCGGCTGATCCGCAGATGTTTTCGGGGCAAGATCCACAAATACCTGATATCCCAGTGGATTTAATTCCTCTGCAAGACGAGCCACAAAGCTGGTAAAATAATCTCTGTCCTCAGGCAAAATAAACTCAAAATCCACATCCAACGCCCCAAAGCCACGTTCCCCCATCGTCTGCTTTAGTTCTTCAATCAGGTTATTTACTGCTTCTTCACTCCGTATCAAACTATGAATCAAGTTATTGTTAAAATTCCCATCTTTACCAAAAGGAGTCAGCGTCAGTGCTGCCACCGTGCGGGATTCCCCGGCAGCAGTAATCATAAATGTATCATCCAATATCGGATACACCAGATTTCCTTCCGGCGTAAAACCATAAGAAAAAACGGAAAGATATGTCAAGTAAGGTAATGTTGCATTCAAAACCCACCGACTGATAAACGGATACGCAAAACCATTCACATAAGCAGAACGTCCTGTACGCCGCACGCCTCCTGCGATTTCGGTAGAAACAGAATTTTCAATCAACAGTGCCTGACCGACAACAAGGAGATACGGGTACTGCAGTTGGTTTACCATCTCTATGCTCTCCGCTGTTACACCATAATATGCCGCTAAAGAATATACCGTATCTCCCTCTGTCACCACATGAATTACCATAGTATGTTTTCACCCACATTTCCGCTCTTTTACATGGTTCACATACCTTATTTATATGTTGATGCCGGAAGGAACATGCCAGTATATATTTCATATTACATAATGGAATTATCAATACCATGCAAGTGTCAAAAGTTACATTACGCAATACCCGGATAATCGTTAAACATATCCTTGTTCACTTCATCAATGTGTATTCCATGGTATTCTTCCTGGTTGACAGCCTGATATGCTGTCCTCATGTCGTCAATACAAGCCAGCATAGAAAGTGGAACGCCCATATACATATCATCTACGGATATTGCAACATCACCGGTATTTAAAGCAATCGTATCTTCTGATTCCTTGTAAGGCGGTGCAACAAAAAGCTCCTTCACAGCCTGACTGAAATGTGGCATAATTGCCGGTAATGAAATATATTTCTTATTCACTAAATTAACCTTAAATCCCGGTTTTAAGATGCACAGTTTCTTCTTCTGTGTTTTCTCACTGGCTCCTTCAACAAAAGCTGCAGCGGCCCGTTTCATAATCTCCTGTCTCTTCTCATTTGTCGGAGACACAAACATTATATTTAACTCCTGTAATGTCGGTCTCTCATCGGCAAAAGCAACCGTGATCAACTTCTCCGGAGCATAAACGCCCATACTGATCAGCATATTCTTGTATATGCGTTCCATTTCCTGTTTCACCTGAACAACACGCCCATTATCGATATTGGACTCATTATTCACAAGGAGCTTAACAAGTCCCTTATGGAACTCGTCAATACGTGCTTCAGTGATATAATCAGACGGCAAGAATTGCTGACGTACCGCATTCTTGAGCAGATAATCCGTCACACGTTTACCATCTCGGGCCATATCTTCTACTGCGTTCTTTAAATCTTCATCAAACTGGGCAAATAACTCCTCCAGACGCTCAGCACGTGCGCGCAGCCATCTGATTACATCCCCGAACACATCCTGCCCATCTATTCCGTCCACAATCATGGTACGCTCCAATGTAAGCGTTTCCTTTACACAGGCATCATAATACCCGTTCTCTGTCTCACGCTTTGCCGATGGAAATGTAAAAAATCTCTTTGAAACAATATCTTTGATTGACTCTACAATACGGCTGAACTCCCCGGTAGGCTGATATTCCTTCAGGAGGGCATTCAACTTCTGTATCTCCGCTATCATACCCCTGTCCTGATCACTTTCGCCGATTCCTGCTGCACCAATCACTTCCATCACCGCATATGGTCCATATTCGTTCATATAATGACTCAACTGACTGTCCAGAGAATCCAGCAGCTTATTTCTGAGGGATTTAATAATAACAGGCATCTGTTCCTCCATAGTTTTAAGCTGTTTTCCCATGGATTCCCGCAGGCCATCCTGATTTTTCTTAATTGCCTTGTACAGAGGCTTTTCAAATTGTCCCATACGAATCAATCCATTTATACTTAAATGTATCTCATCTCCCGGTTTTTCCTGTAAAAATGCCTGCAGCTCACTCAATGCACTCTTCTTACCATTCTCAATCTCATCTCGTATATCAGGCATGGTATGTAACCGCTTATATGCCTCCTCAAACACCTCACATTCACAGATATTTTCTATCTGATGAATCGGCACCTTGTAATCGGAATCATTGATGACCTTATAATAGCCTCTGTCATCCATATTGAAAAAGACATCCCGCAGAAGCTCTCTTTCCTCGTCATTTTCATTTCCACCCACATATTTAAATGTGGCAAGCTTTGACAAGAAGTATGCAGTATCACTGCAAATGGTACCTTCCGGTATATAACCCTGCTCATCCTTTTTACCGGATATAAGCATGCACGAATCAAATATATTCTCCTTGATTGTTAGTCTGTGTGTCGTACTTTCAAACGTATAAGGCTCCTCACGTGAGGTAAGGCGCATGTAATAATCTATTTCTTTCATCGTCGCATAGCCGTTGGCATTGAGTAAAGACATCAGCTCCATATTCTCTGCAACAGCCCTGTTCCCATATAAAACATCCGGCATGAGCAGACAGCCGCCCAAGCGGAAATTTTTCCATTTTTTCACCTTTGCAAAAGCACGGATATTATATGCCACATCAGATAAAATACCGCTTCCGGTTCCGCCCGAAACACCGGACACAAGCATGATATCAAGCTTGCCCGAAGATCTGGCGTAAATATCCTCCAGCTTATCAAATAAAAGGAGTCTGACATCCTCATATGCATTGGAAAACATCAATCTACCGATCTGTCGGTTTCCTTTGGCACCATCAGTTCCGATATTAAGCATAGGAAAATCCTCGCGCATCCAGTTTGCCAGATTTGGATGAACCGGATTATTCTTGATACCATTGACAAGAAGGGTATCAAGATTCGGTCTGTAAATACTGATAATCTCAGTTGCATTCAGTCCGTTTCCTTCCTTGCTGTCCTCAATCATCATCTCCATGGCAGGAATATCAGAATCAATCATCAGGAAATGTATATTATCCTCCGGCGTAATTTCATTCATCAACATACCCTTCAGATAGCTTACAACCCTGCTCCCAAGTCCCCCCAGACCGATTACAAGCAGATTTCCATTAAACCGCTTCTCATTGTCGATTTTTTCAAATATCCTAATATCTTTCAGTTTACTGAACTCTTCCTTTTGTGTGTCAATCAGTATCATACTATCTCCCTCATTTTAAACATTATTCCTTAACAAATCGGCTATTACAGCTACCCGGCGCCACCGTTAATTCTTCTTAAACTCCTCCAGCTCAAGTCCCTCGTTATGCTCCAGCAGCAATCGGATTGACCATTCATTTGCAAAGAGCAAAAGCGGATTATCCCGCATATCCTTTACTTTTTTACAATCACTGATTCGTTTTAAAGAATTTAAATCTATGCCTGTATCCTTTACCCATCTAATATAATTATATGGCAAAGGTTCCAATCTGACATCACAACCATACTCGTTTTCCAGTCTGTATTTCAAAACATCAAACTGCAAAACACCAACCACACCAACGATAATCTCGGACAAACCGAGTGTATAATCCTGAAATATCTGAATCGCACCCTCCTGTGCCAGCTGTGTTACACCCTTGTTAAACTGCTTTCTTTTCATGGAATCAAGCTGGACAACCCGACAAAAATGTTCCGGTGCAAAAGTAGGAATTCCCTCATACTGAAATTTCTTTCCCGGTGCACATATGGTATCACCTATGGAAAAAATACCGGGATCAAATACACCGATTACATCTCCTGCATAAGCCTCATCAATAACCTTCCTGTCCTGTGCCATAATCTGCTGCGGCTGGGAGAGTTTCATTTTACGCCCACTCTGCACATGATACACATCCTTTGATGCATCAAATTTTCCTGAACAGATTCTCATAAATGCAATCCTGTCATGGTGTGCCTTATTCATATTCGCCTGAATCTTAAAGATAAAACCGGAAAACGGCTCCGTAACCGGATCAATCAATCCCGCATCCGACATTCTCGCAAGCGGTGATTTCGTCATGGCAAGAAAATGTTTCAAAAAGGTCTCTACACCAAAGGTCGTAAGTGCTGATCCGAAAAACACCGGTGACAGCTCTCCCTTGTCAACCAGCTCCTGATCAAACGCATCACTGGCTCCATCCAGCAATTCTATCTCATCCAATAGCTGTCCGTATAATTCTTCACCGATTTCCTCTGCCAGTGCCTTGTCATCCACCGCATAGTCTGTCTCTGCCGCACTCTTTGAACCGCCTACCGATACGGCTTTGAACATGGATACCTGCTTTGTATCTCTGTCATACACGCCTTTAAAACGCTTACCGGAACCAATCGGCCAGTTTATCGGGCAGGTTCTGATACCCAGTACATTTTCTATATCATCCAGCAAATCAAACGGATCTCTTGCCTCCAAATCCATTTTATTTATAAATGTAAAAATCGGGATATGTCGCATCACACAGACCTTAAAGAGCTTAATCGTCTGTGCCTCCACACCTTTCGATGCATCAATTACCATGACCGCAGAATCTGCTGCCATCAGAGTTCGATACGTGTCCTCCGAGAAATCCTGATGTCCCGGCGTATCAAGAATGTTAATACAGTAGTTATCATAATTAAATTGCAACACCGAAGATGTAACGGAGATACCTCTCTCTTTCTCTATCTCCATCCAGTCTGAGACCGCATATTTTGAATTTGCCTTTCCCTTAACCGAACCTGCAGTATTTATAGCGCCTCCATAGAGCAGAAATTTTTCCGTCAATGTTGTCTTACCAGCATCCGGGTGGGATATAATTGCAAATGTCCTTCTCTTTTCTATTTCCTGTCTATATTCTTCTGCCATATTGTCCTCCAGATTCTCATTTCGTATATTTTAGCCAAAAAAATTATGCATATTTATATATTATACATGATAATTAAATTTTACTCAATAGTACATTCATAAACATTTTATATTCTATTTTCATTATACATCTTGTATATCACATAGCTTACGGTGTGCTTGTGCATATTCCAACAAATTCCGGTTTTTCTCATTCATCTCGCCAAACTCCGATACACATGCTATGACCTTTTCACAGGATGAAATATACTCTAGGGCTTCCTCATATCGCTGCTCTGATATCGGGCAGAATGCCTTTTCCTCCACCACAGCCACCGCCAATGCTTTTGCAGTCTGGTACTCCATATCATTTTGATGCAGTACACCCGCTGCAAATGGGATTCCTTTTTTCTGTAGTCTGTGATATACGGGAATACCTTTTCCTCCACCACCAATTACAAATACCTTCGGTGTCCCCTGTACGGTTTCCATCTCCATGCAGCCAAACATTGCATTATAGCTTCCCTTTTTCATATCATAAAGCTCCTCAATATAGGCACTGCATAGTATTTCCTCCGGCATGCCAACCCGGTCAATTTGTCCATTCTTGACACAAATGATCTTGTCGGATATCTTCTGGGCAAGATCTATCTCATGCAGTGACATCAGAATCGCCATATTTTTATCATGTGCAAGATGCTTCAATATGGAAAGCAGTTCCAGCTTATACCTGATATCAAGATAAGAGGTTGGCTCATCCAAAATCATAATCTCCGGCTCCTGACAAATCGCCCTTGCAAGCATGACGCGTTGTCTCTGCCCGTCACTTATGGCCATAAAATCCTGTGACTGCAAATCAAGTATATTAACCAGCCGCATAGCTTCATACACTTTCTCCCTATCCTCATCCGTAAGAACACCGAATCTGCCGGTATAAGGATATCTTCCCATGGATACAACATCCATACATGTAAGCAGCTCTGGATGAATCCGCTCTGTCATAACGATGGAAAGCTTTTTTGCAAGTTCCTGTCTTGATATGGAACGTATATCCGCCTGTTCCAGATAAACAGTCCCCGCCAACGGAGCCATCTGTCCCGCCATATTTTTTAACACTGTGGATTTCCCCACTCCATTTGGGCCAATCAGTGTCATGATTTCCCCTCTATGCAATTTTATTTCAACCTGTTCCAGCAGCGGTACATCTCCATATCCGACCACCATCTGCTCTGTCATTACATAATATTCACTCATATACGATTATCCCTGCTCCTTCGACTTACCATCATATATATAACAATCGGTGCACCGAATATCGCCGTCACGGTACTGATGCTGAGCTCCGTCGGTGCAAATAGTGTTCTGGCAATCACATCACATATCATACAGAAAAATCCTCCGCCAAGAAAGCAAGCAGGAATCATTATAATAGGTTTTGAAGTCCCGAAAAGACTACGCATAAGATGTGGAACAGCAATTCCCACAAACGAAATCGGCCCTGCAAATGCTGTCACACATGCCGACAGAATACTTGACAGCAAAATCAGAATAAACCTGAACCATCCGATATTGACACCCAGGTTTCTCGCATAGTTTTCCCCCAGCTGGTATGCACTCATAGGTTTTGACAAAAGAAATACCATAATAACCGTAACAGCCACAACCACAGATATAATTCTCACATGATTCCAGCTTATACCGGAAAAGCTTCCCATTGACCAGTTATGGAGATTTACGATATTTGAATCATCTGCGAAGGCGACTGCCAAATCCGTTATGGCGGAGCAGATATATCCGACCATAACACCGCACACAACAAGCATGGACATATTCTTTACCCGTCTTGCCACAAGCAATACAAAGCCCATTGATATCATGGAGCCAACAAATGCGGATAATATCATCATACCGGAACCCATACTGACTCCCTTTGTCAGCAGGAAAATCATAGAAAGTGCCACAGTCAGCTTTGCTCCCGAAGATATTCCGAGCACAAAAGGTCCTGCAATCGGATTTCCAAAAAAAGTCTGCAATAAAAATCCCGATACCGCCAGTGCACCTCCCAAAATGGCTGCAGCACAGATTCTTGGAAGTCTGATATTCCATATAATCTGATATGCGGTGTCATTTTCTGTTTTACGGAGCAAAACATCAAACACTTCCCGAAGAGACAGATGCACACTTCCGAAATTTACACCAATAACAAAAGCAGTGCACAGCAATATCAGTAACAATCCGTAAGAAATCAAATATCTGGTATGTGTTTTATTTTTCTTTTCTTTCATCGTGTCACCCTTTTTAACGCAACCTATATAAATATTTCAGTTCATCGTCTCCCACATTCTCATCCATAAGAATCGAGTGAATATCCAATATCATATCACAAAATCCGGTGCTCTCCTGAAACATATTTTGTTCCGTACAAAACACGTTTCCATTCTGCACGGCTTTAAAATCACGAAATAAATCACTCTTTTCATACAATGCATCCAAATCAGGAAGCGTGCCTGCAATCGTGCTGTTATATATCAGATAATCGGCATCCTTAGCCTTACTGTAGAACTCCTCCATCTGAATTGTCATCGTAGAAAGTGCATTTTCATTCTCATCTTCCAAATCTGAAAATACATATTCTCCTCCGGCAAGCTCAATCATTTTTGCGACATAATCTCCGGCCTTGCGTACATTGACTGATCCATTTGGAGTGACATAGAAGAAAGCCACTGTCAAATCCGTTTTCTCCTGCTCAAGCACTTCGGAAACTGCGCCAGCCTGACTATCAAAAAAATCGCAAGCCTCCTGTTCCTTTCCAAACAGCACGCCATACAACTTAATCCATTCCATACGCCCGAGGGGATGCTGTTCGTAGCTGGAGCGTTCAACCAAAACAGGAATTCCAACCGCCTCCAACTGCTCCTTAATCTCAGGGTTATGCAGAATCATCGTTGATTCAATCGCAAGGTTGCAACCTCCATCCAGCAAAAGCTCAAAATCAGGGGCACTATATTTTCCTGCAAATAGCATATCCCCGTTTTCCATCGCAGTCCTGGCTTCCTCAATATACCAGTCCTCCGCTTTTGTGCCGGAAAAAGCAACAAACTCCGCCCCATCCACTGCACGAATCAAATCCATCGCCGAGGTAGCCGCCAGATATATTTTATCAAAAGGCCTGTGTAATACCGTAATATCCTGATCAAGTCCGTCCGGCTCATCCATTTCCTCAGGAATCACCAGATAACGTTCTGTCCCCGCAATCGTAATTAATGCATACCCATCCTCGTAATAGTCCACCGTGAACTGTTCTGCATATTGAAGTGCAAGGCTGTTCGTAACAGACATGTCTTTCCAATTTAAATCCTGTTTCTGTGTGTCCTGAATATCGTCAGTGCATGCACATAAAAACAATCCGATTATCCCTATCAAAAGGAAGGCAAGTATAAACTTATATTTCTTTTTATATATCATTTTATCCCGCCTCTTTCTCCTGTTATCTTCCACTTAATATCAAAAATATCTGTAAAAATATAAAGGATGCCGCAACACAAATCATATAACTGGCATTGCGACATCCTGTTCGCCTAACGAATCGGTTCTATTGTACCGGAATCGAAATACAATGTATAATCTATCTCATGGGGTGTACTCATGGCAGTTGTGTCCGCCTTAACATTGAGCGGCCAGTCAAAGCCACTTACAGGAATTTCAAATGTAGAATTCCCCTCCGTATTGATTGGCAGATATTTTTCATCATCTACAACCATATAATCATAATTTGCACTGCTCCAGATAATTGTAGCCGTAACAACACCATTCTCAACAATGATACTTGCAGGAGATTCCACATAGGCTTTCCCGGATCCTCCCTCCAAGGTTACCTGAATTTCATAAACTCCGTCAGACAAACCAATATCCTCTGCTGTGATGATGGTTCCTTCCGCAAAGGCATCCTGAGACAGGGAATCAGCACGGAACACAAGTACTCTGTCATACCATTTTTCCTTGTTTTTACTAAATGCGGCACAATCAATCCCCATATCAAGAGCCTCAACAGGAACGGTAAATGTATGTTCACCATTTTCATTTTCTACAAAAGATATATATTCATCCGGGGATGCAGAAGCTGCCTCCTCGCCTGTTCCCATATAAACATACAGATATCCGGTGCCGCCCATCGTCATGACAGCCGTCATCTCACCGTTTTCCACCGTAAGCTCACATGCCGTTATATTGAACATGGATGAGCTTGAATCCACAGTTATCGAATAAACGCCGTCCTTCAGACTGTCACCGTAAATCGGAACCATATCCTCATCTACCACATCCTGCGGTGTTGCCATCTCATCAGCAGATGCTACATGATTTGTGGCATCCCCGGCTGTTGCATCTGTTCCGCTTGCGGTATTAATCTCCGTCGTCTGTTCCTCTGTGGTCGTCTCACTCTGTTTTTTACTACAACCCACACAGGCAATTATCGCAAAACATAAAACCAGTAAAAAAATCCTTGTTTTTTTCATATCATTTCACCTTTTTCTGTCGTTTAATTTCCCGCAACCTCATCAATCGCTGCCTGTGCATGTGCAACGAAGATATCCTGAATTGCAGGAAGCTCGCCAAGACCAGTCAAAATACATTCAACCTCGTATCCCTCTGCCTCAAATACGCTCTTCCATGAATCTTCTTCGTCACCCGCCATATCATTGTTTGCATGGTCACCTGCTACAATCATGAGTGGCTGCAGTACGACACGTTTATAATCTCCGGCTTTTACCTGCTCCAACACATCATCCAGAGAAGGCGTTGCCTCCACTGTTCCGATATAATAATTTTCATATCCACCATCTGTCAGTAAATCCTGCATTTTTGCATATACTTCGTTTGATGCAGCTTCCGTTCCGTGTCCCATAAAACAGATTGCAGTCTCACCGTCATCATATTGAGCAGTTGCCTCTGTAATTGCTGCAATCACAGCCTCAAAATCCTCATCTGATGTCAAAAGCGGTGCACCGATTGCAACCTTGTCAAATGCATCTGCATAGTTTGCCACCTCATCTACCACATCGTTATACTCCAAACCATCCATCAGGTGTGTCGGTTGAATCACAAGCGTCTTTACGCCATTTTCAACCGCTCTGTCAAGCGCCTGCGTCACATTATCAATTGCAATACCGTCACGGCTTTGTACATGGTCGATAATTATCTGGCTTGTAAATCCGCGTCTCACGGAATATGTATCTCCAAATTCCTCATCCATCTTATTCTCAATTGCCCCAATCGTCAGACGTCTGCTGTCATTGTAGCTTGTACCAAAACTGATAACCAACAGCTCCTGCTCACCGATATCATCCTGATTCCTCACGTTATCCAGAGAGGCATCTCCGGTATCGTAATTTTCCTCATCGGCATCCTCATCTGATGCAACATCCTCCGTAATGGCTTCTGTTGTCGTCCCCGCTGTTGTTTCCTCTGTCACAACCGTTTCTGTTGTCTCTTCGCTTTCCTTACCGCAGCCTGCCAACAGGCTCATTGCCATGCATGTTCCTAACACTATGGTCAATAATTTCCCTTTTCTCATTTCTGTGTCCTCCTAAAAAAATTTTCAACCATAATCAGGCACAGAAAAAAGACCGTCAGTGAAATCACAAACTGACGGAGTAATGTATACGTTGCCATAATCTTATCAAAAGATTTAAACAGCATGCAGTACAACCAATTACTCGTGGTCTGGAATCTTATTCCTGTACCAATAACTGGCAGGTTTCCTGGCTTACCTCTCAACATGGATATCTACCTTCCCAACGCGTATTCCGCATCAGTGGCACAATCAGACACCCACTCCTGGCTTACAGTGACGAGATCGTACAGGATTTTCACCTGTTTCCCTTTTAACCCTCCTACTGTGACAGCATGTAAACATGTATCAACAGTGAACGGCACCAGCTACTATGATTCAATCGTTGCAATCATAACACACAAGAAGAAAATATACAATATAAAAATATAAGAACTACAGCATCTTCTCAAGCTTACTCCAGATTGCCTGTGCCAATGCTTTATGCCCCTCTGCATCAAGATGTTCTCTGTCTATCTCCGATGGGGAAGCGTAATCCGATGCAGCAAGATACTGCAGTTGTTCTTCAATGGCTATCTGCTCATACACCGTTCCCAGCTGCTTTGATGTCTGAACCGACTTTGCATCAAATTCAGGATCATATCCATCCCATATATCCTCACCCAGATGAATTGGAGAAATCAACAAAACTTTTGCACCCGGAATCATGTTTTTAATTTGTGTCAAAAGGTTGCGTATTCCCAATCCAATCACCTGTGCTGACGCATCATAATGGGTTTTACAATCATTTGTACCAAGCATCAATATCACAATATCCACCGGTTTATGTGTTTCTAACAGCAATGGAAGAATTTCCGTGCCTCTTCTTCCGGCACGAAGCGGATCATCAAATACGGTCGTTCTTCCGCATAAACCTTCTTCTATAATACGATATCCTGCACCATTTAATTTTCCTCCGACTATGCCTGTCCATCTGATATTCCAGTCATACCGGTTTCCTGTTCCCGGAATGAGTCCATATGTATTTGAATCTCCAAAGCACAATATCTGTTTCATCATAATCACCTTCTTTTCTCTGTTATCTAAATGTGTACATATTGTACTTTATCTTTTATTTTTCCGCTAATACATATGTCCTTGAATCAGCTATAACAAAAAATTATATCAACGAACTTGTATTATCAGTCTTCATAATGATTTCTGTATTTGTCTTTTTATCTAATATATGGTAAATTATGATATATAGAGTTTATCCGAAGGAGAAAGTATATGAATATAAAAATGCAATGTTGTGGCATCGTTTTGCTACTGGTTCTTCTCTATTTTTATATCCGCCGAAAAAAAATTAAATTAAATACCGCAAAAGCATTTTTGCGGTTATTTGTGGTATCAATCTTTAATCTTATTCTGGATACTCTGTCTATTGTTTTGCTTACATATCATGATTCTATTCCGGAAATCATAATAAATATTGTTTGTAAATCCTATATCTCTACTCTGATTTTGACCGCTCTGTCGGCATTTCTCTATATATGTACAGACATATATAACGAAAGCAGAGAATATCGTAAAATATCTACAGCAGGTATCCTGTCTGCAGTTTTGGGTATTATCCTGATTTTCATACTTCCTATATACAAGCATTGCGATGCACCTGATCAAGTATATACATATGGTCCCAGTGTCATGACCACCTATATTTTTTCAGCAGCTTTTCTGATTTGTATTGTTATCATGCTTGCCAGAAAAAGAGAGAATATTAATCCAAACAGGTGGGATGCCATGCGTATCTGGATGATTCTCTGGCTCGGCTCTGCTGTCACACAATTTTTCTTAAACGAGCTCCTTTTGGTTGGTTTTTCAAGTGCAATAGGAATAACCATCATTTATCTTAAACTGGAAAATCCGGAAGTGAACATTGATATTGATACAGGTCTCTTTAACCAGAATGCAATGCTCATGTATACCGACCAGCTCCATCGAAGAGGAAAAGTCTTTTCTATTATCGAACTGATTTTTCCATCTTCCATGAATCTGTCATCTTCTGATAACGAATATTATCTTGCACAAAAAGAGATATCTTCTTATTTATCTGAAATTGATGGTGCATACACTTTTAAAAACGATGAAAATCAAGCTATCCTTATTTTCGAAGATAAAGAACAGGCCCGACAATATCTGTCCGTTATCAAAAGACGCTTTGAGTTTGGCTGGGGAATAGACGGGAATACATATTTGAATCCGGCATGGATTTATATGCCAGACGGATGCATTGTTAATAACGCTGAAGATATCATCCCATTGCTCAGCTATGCAGAACTCAATGGTAAAAATTATCTGGATAACGGGATTATTGTCATACGAGAAAAGCCGCTTGCCGAAATGTATGCAGAAAAAAGTATAGAAATGTTCATTTTTG
>CAMAMD010000012.1 GCA_945836785.1 uncultured Clostridium sp. | reverse complement strand
TTGTAGTTACATGAAATGCCTTCCATGCTTGTTACATCTGCTCCATCAATGATACAAATCATTTTTGTAATTGTATCATAATTGTATCATAAATACTATTGAACTTTTTGTGTTCAAATTATTATTTTAGGGTTATACTAGCATCAGTACAACATATTTGATAGGAGTAGTATATGAACATACTGGTTATTTTTACCGGCGGAACCATCGGTTCCTCCGTAATAGACGGATATATTGCCCCGGAGGAGGGACAGCGATATAAATTAATAGAGGATTACAGAAAGATTTCGCCATGCCCTGTTATATATCAGGGCATGTATGCCGAGCATCCACAGGCATATGCAACAGACACATTATATATCGATACCATCAAACCGTACCAGATATTGAGTGAGAACCTAAATGGTGATTACATCAACCAGCTTATCGAATGTTTGAAAGAATCCTTAACTGCCTGCAGCACAACAGCGCAACAAAATGATACTGCGCACATGCACACCGGCTATGACGGCATTATCATCACACATGGTACAGACACCCTGCAGTACACGTCTGCGGCGATTGGCTATGCATTTGCAGATACCCGGATTCCTATTATTCTTGTCTCCAGCAATTATATATTAGATGACGAGCGTGCCAACGGATTGGATAACTTTTACTATGCCGTTGCGTTCATCAGGCGGTGTACAGAGGGGAAAAATGCCCCCGGGGTATATGTTTCATATCGAAACGGCGAAGAACACCAGCTCATTCACAGAGCGGCCAGATTGCTGCCCCATGCCCCTTATGAAGATATGCTATATAGTGTGGGAGATATCGCATATGGCGAATTCAAAACAGATGGTTTTGTACTGTATGACACGGATACAAATCCAACATACCATCATACAGCTTCGCCACATTCATACACAGCTACAAAGCTTGCCTCACCTGCTCCCGTTTTATACATCCGCCCTGTCCCAGGCCAAAGTTATCCGGCTATTGCATCCCATATACGTGCAATTTTGCTGGACACCTATCATTCCGGCACACTGGGCACAGACAGCAGTGAGCTTATAAATTTTATCACAGACGCAAAATCAAAAAATATACCTGTTTTTCTGACAGGTGCAGAAAACCGCACGGGTTACGAAAGCACACGGATATACAAATCTCTGGATATCCATGTACTGCCTAAGGCATCCCCCATCGCCATGTATATGAAACTGTGGTTTTTAACATCACATCTACAGGATACCGCATATGATGTAAGGCAGCTGATTACAGATATGAATACGCCATGTGCCTACGATTTCATCCAATGATAGAAGCGTCCCGCTCCAACTCCTCATATTTACGCTCGAGTGTGTATATATGCACCTATACACACCATTTTCAACTACTTTTATGAAATAAAATACCCCGACTCTAAAATTTACACTTTGTGTATTATTCCATAGTCGGGATATTTTTATATTTTTCATTTATTTTATGCTCATGCCCGATGCTTTTGCATACGCGGATCTTTATCGCGCAGCTCCTGCATCTTTTCTTCTATTCGGGATTTCACCAGATCGCACAGATCCTTTTTCTTCATTGTCTTATATTCATCATATAAAATCGGTTTCAGATAATGTACCTGTGTCGTTACCTTTCCTGGCTTCGCAGTATCCATTGACCGCCATGAATCATAGATGGCAACCGGAATAACAGGCCGTTTTGATTTGATAGCCGCCATGAAGCAGCCGGACTTGAACTCCTGAAGGAAGTTGCGGTTGTCTTTATAGCCGCCCTCCGGGAAAATCAGGAATCTCCTTCCCTCTGCAACCTCTTTTGCAATCTCATTTAACACATGTATCTGTTCTCTGTAATCATCAAGCCGAATAGTCTTCCCCTTTGCCAGATCACGCACCTGTCTCGCCATTGGACGGTCGGCGGAACGTTCCTCCCACAACATCGCAAGTGGCTTAACATGTGATATCATAATCCCAAGTGCATCATATTTCCCCTGATGATTGGAATATAAAATATACCCTCCATCCGAAGGTAAATTCTCACGTCCGTAAGTATTCGTTGTCGTCTTTGCTCTTTTTGCCATATGACGAACCATTTTCATTGCACATTCATAGCGTTGTTCCTGTGTAAATTTATCCTCATGCCTTATCATATAATTGGCAATGGGTATCATCACCGATGCAAAAATCGGGCTTGATGCAACCACAGATATAAATCTCCATTTCCTTGACATTTTTTTCCCTGCCCTTTGTTAAAAATATGACTCTTTCCATTACAGGTCCTTTATCGTACGCTGTCATGAATAAATTTTCGATACCTTTTCAGAGCATCTTCCTCTTTCTCAGTACAATTGCCACCAAAACACAAATAACCAATATAATTCCACAAATAATTGCAAATCCGTATGGTGTATCAGACAAAGGCATCCACCTGCCACTGACATTCATACCATAAATCCCGGATATGATCGTCGGTATCGCCATAACGATTGTGATAGATGCCAAATACTTCATAATATTATTCAAACGATTGTTGATAACCGTTGACATCAGTTCTCTTGTACCCTTTAAAATATCTCTGTATATCTGCGTCATCTCTATCGCCTGCAGATTCTCGACAATGACATCATCCAGCAGTTCCTGATCTTCCTGAAATTTTTTGATTCCGCTGTATCTGGTCAAACGATCTACAATCATGCGGTTTGCTCTAAGGGACGTGTCGAAATAAACCAGGTTGGATTCCATCTCATGAAGATTAATGATATCCGCATCCTCCGTCGCACCACCGATTCGTTCCTCCATCTCCAGACGCTTTCTGTCAATGATTCGCAGATATGACTGATACAATGCACAGGTTCTGTACAAAATCTGATACGTGAACCGCACCTGCTTTTTGGTTGTGAAATCTTTCAGGTTATTTACTATAAAATGTTTAATAACAGGTGTCTCCACTGAACATATCGTGATAATCGCCTCATCAGTCCATATAACACCGATTGGGATTGTGGCATAGGCTTCCTGGTTGTGACGAATCTCCACCGTTGGAATATCAAAAATTATAAGAACATAATCTTCATTGACATCCACACGTGACGACTCCTCTTCGTCGAGTGCAGCCCGCACATCAGACAAATCGATACAGTATCTTCGCGCTATCTCCAGACTCTCATCCTGGCTGGGTGCAGTCAGATTTATCCACATTCCTGCCATATAGTCGTTTATTTCTTTTAACTTTCCATTTTCAGTGATATACTTGCTGATCACGACACACACCTCCCATTCCATAGACGATACAACACATCAAAAGGAACTTATCTATAGTATGGCTGTTCTTAAAACCACATATCATTTCATTCTATCACAAAAAACTGTGAATTGTACACCTTTTCGAGAGAAAAAGATTAAAAAAGAAATTTTTTTACATTTTTACTGAATTAATTATACTGCTTCAGATGAATATAAATTCTGCCTTTCCGCGTCTCAGCACCGCTTCCGCAATACTGATACTTTCCGTATCCACGGACAGAAAATATATCCCCCTCCGTAAGCTGCATGCTGTTTCTTTCACACTGTCTGCCATTTAAGGTAACCTTTCCGTTCTGAAATAACCTTACAGCCTCGCTCCTCGAACATTTTGCCAGAACCGCAATCACAGCATCAAACCTTGGGGCTGAAACGATACAACTTATGTCAACCAGATTTGGAGTAAGATCACCCATATCTGTGTCTTTATCAACCAGCGAACATCTCACATTTGTATGCTTAATCTTCGTTAAATGCTCTATCATAAACGCCGAAATGCTGTCCTGACAAAATACATAAGCCCGTTTGCCATCCTTCACTATAATATCTCCTAATACACTGCGCTCTATACCCAGATTCATAAGTGCACCAAGGAAATCCCTGTGACTGAGCTCGTCAGAGAATTTTTCAATCAGAGGCTCCACCTTCACAATCCGAATCGGCCACTCTCCTGCATATCCAAGGGACGCTTCCGAACCAAATCGCACCATCTGTCTTTCACACAGGAAAGCACCTCCATATGTCTCATAATCCACATATTTCAGTTCCTCCCGCATGGAATCAAGTGTCATAAGCTCAGCAGGTGTCAAAAAGGATGAATACGTATAAATATTCTGTTTATAAGATTTAAAAGCCAGGTCCTTTAACCTGGCTTTCAATAACTGCTCTTCGTTCATATTATCCAAGTATCGCCTTATCATTGGCAAATTCTTCTCCGCTGGCTTCCTCAAATTTATGAAGCAGATCTGCCACTGTAAGTTTCTTTTTCTCCTCACCCTGAATATCAAGAATGATTCTTCCATCCATCATCATAATCAATCTGTTACCATGTGCGATTGCATCTTTCATATTATGCGTAATCATAAGCGTGGTAAGATGATCTCTGTTTACAATCTCATCTGTCGTCTCAAGAACCTTCGCTGCTGTCTTTGGATCAAGTGCCGCAGTATGCTCATCCAAAAGCAAAAGCTTTGGTTTTTTCAGAGATGCCATCAGAAGTGTAACCGCCTGTCTCTGTCCACCGGACAAAAGTCCTACCTTTGAGGTCATCCTCTCCTCCAGACCAAGTCCCAATGTTGCAAGCAATTGTCTATACTCTTCTTTCTCCGCATGGGTGATACCAATTTTATAAAACCTTCTCATATCACCGCGTCTTTTTGCCAACGCAAGATTCTCCTGTATTTCCATCGTTGCAGCAGTTCCAGTCATAGGGTCCTGAAATACTCTTCCGAGATATTTTGCTCTTTTATGCTCCGGCAACTTTGTAACATCCACATCATCTATCAAAATCTGTCCGCCATCCACAGGCCACACACCCGCTATCGCATTCAACATGGTAGATTTTCCGGCTCCGTTTCCACCGATAACCGTCACAAAATCTCCGTCATTCAGTGTCAGTGACAGTCCACGCAAAGCCGTTTTTTCGTTGACTGTTCCGACATTAAAGGTCTTGTAAATGTTTTTCAACTCCAACATACTACGCAACCTCCTTTCCAGCATTATCTTCCTCCGCTACCGGATTTTTTGCCTTACTAAAATATTTTCCTTTCCAATATGGTATCGCAAGGAATACCGCTACAACCAGTGCCGAGAGAAGCTTCAGCAAATCAGGATCAATTCCGAGCCAGAGCACTGTCTGAATCACAATGTAATAAATTATAGCTCCAAACGCAACTGACAAAAGAGACAGTGCAAAATTTTTAAATATTTTTCCAAAAATTGCCTCACCGATAATGACTGCTGCCAATCCGATTACAATTGCTCCCTTTCCCATATTGATATCCGCAAATCCCTGGTACTGTGCCAGAAGTGCACTGGAAAGAGCAACCAGTCCATTGGAAAGCATAAGACCAAGCACCTTATTAAAATTCGTATTGATGCCCTGTGCTCTCGCCATATTCGGGTTACATCCCGTCGCACGCAGCGAGCAGCCAAGCTCGGTTCCGAAGAACCAATACAGGACAGCTATAATTACAATTATAAAAATCGCAACAACCAAAATCGTATTCTTATATACAGCCACATTCTTTATATATCTCAGAGAGACAAGCAAATCATATTTATCGACATTGATTGCCTGATTTGCCTTTCCCATAATCTTCAGATTGATGCTCCACAGTCCAAGCTGCGTTAAAATACCTGCAAGAATTGCCGGAATGCCCATAGCAGTATGAAAGACGCCAGTCATAAGTCCGACCAAAAGCCCTGCTCCAAATGCAGCAGCTATCGCAACCCATACATTATATCCATTTTGCATTAACATGATACATACAGCACCACCTGTACACATCGTACCATCCACAGACAAATCTGCTATATCCAGAATACGGAATGTTATGTATACTCCGATTGCCATAATACCCCATATTAATCCCTGGGCCAGAGCCCCCGGAAGTGCATTAATCAAATTACCGATATCCATAGTAACCTCCTTCGTGATAAATAAAATCGGGCAGGGGAACTCCCTACCCGATTTATAATAATCGTTTTTTGCAATTAAATCAATACTTTTCCGACATTCATTATACAATTAAGTCTGATTCTTTGGAATATCAGTAAATATATTCCATATATGATTGTTTTTTACTCAATTGCCTCATATCCATCAGGAATCGTAATGCCAAGTTCATCGCAGATTTCAGGATTGTACTTCTTCACGAAATTCGGAGCATACTCAATCGGCATCTCCTCAATCTTAGCTTCACCCTTCAGAACCTTTACAGCCATCTTACCTGTTGCATATCCAAGATCATAATAGCTGATTGAAAGTGTTGCAACACCACATCCTGCACAGATGCCTTCCTCACCTGTAACTACAGGCACCTTAGCCGGCATACAGATATTCTTGATAATCTCTGCATTAGAAGCAACCGTATTATCTGTCGGAACATAGATAACATCACATGCATCGGCAGCTGTTGTTACAACAGATGACAAATCATTGGAATCTGAGAATGCATAGTAAGTACATGTATATCCCAAATCCTCAAGATATGTCTTAATCGTATCTACCTGATACTGTGAGTTTGCCTCAGCTGAGCAGTACAGAAGACCTACATTCTTTGCATCCGGGAAAAGCTCCTGCAGTAACTCTGCCTGACCATCCAATGGTGCAAGGTCTGATGTACCGGAAATATTACGTCCAACTGTTCCATTAAAATCAGAAATCTCAAGTGCAACACCATACTCCGTTACGGATGTACCGAGAATCGGAATTGTGTCTGTACCTGCTGCTGCTGCCTGAAGGGCAGGTGTAGCATTTGCCATAATCAAATCCACATCACTTGAAACAAATCCATTGATGATAGTTGAGCAGGTATTTGCATCACCCTGTGCATTCTGCTCGTCAAACTTAATACCATCCTCACCGAATTCCTCAATCAAAGCGTCCTTAAATCCCTTTGTTGCCGCATCAAGTGCATCATGCTGAACAAGCTGACAAATACCTACAGTATAGACATCATCCTCTTTCTTGTCGCCGCAGGCACACAATGACACAGCCATAAGTGCTGTCATGAGCAAAGCAAGAATTTTCTTCATCTTCTTCATCTTTTTTCCTCCATCTCTTACTCTTATTATTATCTTTTTATCTCAGACACTTCAAAGCGTTAAAGTGTCCTACTAAACGCCTAAATTAAACCACTTTTACGCTATAATGTCAAGTATTTCCTACTTTGCATGTAAAGTAAATGTAAAATGTTGTCGCACGGGGGAATAGGGCGGGTATAGATATACAAAATTTATTTGTCACCTTTTTTTGTATATGGTATGATATGAAAGCGTTTGTTGTATCGAAGTATATTGCATATGGATAAGGGAAACCGTTTGCGAACGTCGGTACAACAAACGCAACAACTACCGACTTTTAAAGATTGGAACAACGATAATGACAAAAGATTTGACAAAAGGAAGCGTTCTGAAAAACTTAATCTATTTTTCCCTGCCATATCTGCTTTCAAGTTTTTTGCAGGTATTTTATGGCATAGCAGACCTGTTCATCGCCGGCCAGTTCAACGGTGCCGATACGATAACAGCCATATCCACAGGCAGCCAGATTATGCATATGATTACTGTAATTATAGTCGGTCTTGCCATGGGAACTACCGTTATGATCAGCCAGGCCATCGGTGGTAATCATAGAGAGCGTGCACAAAAAGTGATTGGTAACAGCATATCGCTATTTATGGTTGTAGCCCTGTTTATGACCGGAATTCTGCTTCTTTGTATAAATGGGATTATTAAAGTCATGGCTGTACCTGATGCTGCCATTGAACAGGCAAAAACCTACCTTATCATTTGTTTTGTCGGTATCCCGTTCATTACCGCATATAATATCATAAGCTGTATTTTACGGGGTCTCGGAGATTCCAGAACGCCCATGTATTTTATTGCCATTGCCTGTGTGGTAAATGTTCTGATGGACTATGTCCTGATGGGACCATTTCACTTGGGAGCCGCCGGTGCTGCCTTGGGAACCGTCGTGTCACAGACAATCAGTGTCATATGTGCACTCATATATCTGAAAAAAAAGGACATGGGATTCCATGTCTTAAAAGAGGATTATAAACCGGAGCCGGCTATCATCAGTCAGCTTCTTCGGATTGGTATACCGATATCACTGCAGGATGGTCTGATTCAGGTATCCTTTATCATTATTACAATTATAGCCAACGGCAGAGGCCTGATTATTGCCGCCAGCGTGGGCATTGTAGAAAAAATCATAAGTTTTCTGTTCCTGATTCCTTCCACCATGCTCTCATCTATCTCAGCGATTGCGGCGCAGAATATTGGTGCCGATGAGTCACGGCGTGCACGCCGGACACTTGGATACGGTATCTGCATCGTCCTGATTTGCGGATTGATTTTCTCCGTCATATGCCAAATCATACCCGAGTCCATCATCGGACTTTTTTCTGATGATGCAGACGTAATATATATGGGAGCAGACTACCTGCGCTCATATGTATTTGACTGTGCCATCGCAGGTGTACATTTTTGTTTCAGTGGATTTTTCTGTGCCTACGGACGTTCCATGATTTCCTTTATACACAACATATCCGCTATCATATTTGTACGTATCCCCGGTGCTTATCTGGCCTCAAAATATTTCCCAAATTCTCTCTTTGAAATGGGAATGGCTGCGCCCCTCGGTTCCCTGCTGTCCGCACTCATATGTATCGGCGTATATATTTATTTACGCCGAAAAAAACTGGTATAACGGCTACACATGTCTGGGCAGAATATATCCCACATATTTCACACAGGCTGCCACGATATAAACGCAATCCGTATCTACATGTTGCCGCTCACTTCGGTAAGCTCTGTACAGAGCATCAAAATTTACTTTTCCCAATGTATTGCGGACAATATTCTTTATCTGTTTCACCTGTTCCATTCCCCCAGACTGCAAGATCTCAAGAAACTGTGTGAATCTGCAGTGCAATAGCTCTTCATAATCTACATGTGTCCAAAATCCATAATCGCAACGCAGTGTATGCGGATAGGTAAACCGGTCTGCCACATAATGCGTCAATTTACCGATACGATACCAGCTATACCAGGATGGATATTTTGCATCTACGCTATGATATCGTCTGCGTATAATCGAAGTAAATTTATTTACATAATGTCTGGAACCCTCTGCGGTGTGTCCCGCAATCAAGAGTTTCCGTCTCTCATTCAGGGAAAGTTGTTCCCCCATATCCGTCAGTCTGTCCCGTAATTTTCCATATCCCTGAAGATAGGTTATTTTATTGATATCAGGAAGTACATTACCAAGCAGAAACCAAAACCTCTGCCATGGTTTTTCTATAGAGTATATGTCTGCCACATAATTTCCCAGGGCATAATGGTCATTGTACTTCATGCTCTCTCCTCCGGCTACGAGATAGAAACCACAGTATAATCCTGTTCCTCGACTGTTTTTCTCAACGTCTCATCCGACACCTCTGCATCGAGTGTCACCTCAGCAGTTCCTTTTTCATGGCTTACAACTGCTTCCTTAACCTCAGGCAATGCCTCCAGACATTTCTTTACCCTTGCCTCACAGTGTCCACACATCATTCCCTCGATTACTATTGTTTTTTTCATGTTAAAACACTCCTTTTTATTATTATTTAATGCATCCTTACCAATCACATCGGAAGTTATCTCTGATTGATAGAGTTTCTTACCCTTCAGCTGCCTGTCCCGTCTTGCACTGTTCAGTTTACATAAGTTCAAACGCAACGCATTTGTCACCACGCAGAAGCTCGACAGACTCATCGCAGCCGCTGCAAACATCGGATTCAATTTCCAGCCAAGCAATGGATACCAGATTCCTGCCGCAAGTGGAATCCCTATGGTGTTATAGAAAAATGCCCAGAACAGATTTTGATGGATATTGCGCAGAACAGCCCGACTCAAACGAATTGCCACCACCGCATCCCTGAGGCTGTTCTTCATCAAAACCACATCAGCCGCGTCAATCGCAACATCCGTACCCGCACCAATTGCGATACCTATATCGGCTCTGGTAAGCGCCGGTGCATCATTGATCCCATCTCCCACCATAGCTACCCTGTTATACTCTCCTTTTAATCTGCGTACCACCTGTTCCTTGCCCTCCGGCAAAACGCCGGCAATAACCGCATCCACACCGACCTGTGCACCGATTGCCTGAGCCGTACGCACATTGTCACCGGTCAGCATGACAACATGGATGCCCATATTTTTTAATTCTGCAACTGCATCTGTACTGTCCGGTTTTATGACATCTGCAACTGCTATGACTCCAAGCAGTTGTGCGTTTTTGCCATCTTTAACCTGTGCAAAACAAAGCGGGGTCTTACCCATTTCGGATAACGCATTTATCTTCCGCCTCATTTCATCCTCTATGGTAACATAGTTTTCAATATAACGAAGACTGCCTCCATATAACACGGCATTCCCATACCGTCCGTTTAAACCGTGGCCAGGAACCGCTGTAAATTCCTGCACGCCAATCTCATCCGTTTTCACAGATACATTCTTATTTTGCACATCGTCACAATCAGAGTCTTCCCCTATCATCTGCGTTATATTTTGTTTTGCATGATACTTCTCAAAATAATCCACAACTGCACATGCCAACGGATGCTCACTCTTTTTTTCCAAAGCATAAGCTGCACTTAACAGATACGCCTCGTCTGCCTCGTTTCCCGGTATAATATCCGTCACCACCGGCCTTCCCTGCGTAATGGTTCCTGTCTTGTCAAGGGCAATCACATTAACCTTTCCGGTCTCCTCCAAGGAAGTTGCCGTCTTGAACAGGATACCATGCTTTGCCCCCATTCCACTTCCTACCATAATCGCAACCGGTGTCGCAAGTCCCAGTGCACACGGACAACTGATAACCAATACGGATATTCCTCTCGCCAGAGAAAATCCGATACCATATCCCGCAAGCATCCATGCCACAATCGTCACTGCCGCAATTATCATAACCACTGTCACAAACACACCGGACACACGGTCTGCCACCTTGGCAATCGGTGCTTTCGTCGCCGCCGCATCACTCACCATCTGAATAATCTGTGCCAGTGTCGTATCCTCCCCGACACGGGTTGCACGACATCTGATAAAGCCTGATTGGTTTATCGTAGCCGCCGAAACGGTATCCCCCTCACTCTTATCCACGGGAATGCTCTCCCCTGTCAATGCAGATTCATCAATGGCACTGTGTCCTTCCAGCACCACGCCGTCCACAGGGATACTCTCCCCCGGACGCACCACAAAAATGTCCCCTATGCAAACGGTTTCTATGTCTACCTCTGTCTCCACACCATCCTTAAGTACTGTTGCTTTCTTCGGTGCCAGCTGCATCAGACCTTTCAATGCATCCGTTGTCTTTCCCTTGGAAATCGCCTCAAGCATTTTCCCGAGTGTAATCAACGTGAGTATCATCGCTGCCGACTCAAAATAAAACTCATGCATATAAGCCAGCACCGTATCATGCTCCATGTGAAGTACTGCATCCGTCATGGCAAACAGTGCATACACACTATAGACAAACGATGCACCTGCACCAAGCGCGACCAGCGTATCCATGTTTGGCGCCCCATGTATCAAGCTGGTAAATCCGCTCACAAAAAAGCGCTGATTAATCACCATAATAATAATCGTAAACAAAAGCTGAATCAAGCCCATAGCCACATGATTCTCCGCAAGAATATCCGGCAATGGAAAATTCCACATCATGTGCCCCATGGAAATATACATAAGCGGAATCAAAAAGACCAATGAAACAATCAAACGATTTCTAAGATGTCTGATCTCCATATCAGCCGTGTCCTGCATGGCAGATTTTCTCATGGCGCGTTCCCCGGAATCTGCATATCCCGATTCTGCATGTCCCGGCTCTGCATCTCCTGCTCCAGACCCATTGTGCCTTTGATTCCTGCCCTGTATACTCGCACTATATCCTGCACGCTCCACAGCAGCAATCACCGCCTGCCCATCTGCATTCCCCTCCACAACCATGGAGTTCGTCAAAAGGCTCACCGATACAGAGTCCACACCATCTACCTTTGCGACTGCTTTCTCCACCCGGGAGGAACAGGCAGCACAGCTCATTCCGGTCACATTATAACGCTGCATCTTATCACCACCATTTCTATTTCATCAGTTTTTGAAGCGTTGCGACCAGCTCATCTATCACCTCATCGTGTCCAGCCCTGATATCATCCGCCACACATGTCCTGATATGATTTGCCAGAAGTACCTTATTAAAGCTGTTTAATGCCGCATTGATAGCCGCCACCTGTGTCAGAATATCTACACAATATGCGTTTTTATCCAACATATTTTTAACGCCCCGAACCTGTCCCTCTATTCGGTTTAACCGATGAACAAGGTCCTTATATTCTTTATCTGTCCGCTCCTTTTTCTTATGTGTACCGTCACTGCCACAGGAGCAGCGGGATATAGATTCTGCTTCATCCACGCTTATATCTGTATTATTTTTCATACTTTCATTACTATTTGCAATTTCCATATTTTTATTCAAAAAATCACCTCCGCATACTCGGATTATATACCCCCATGGGGTATATGTCAAATAAAAAACAGAGCGAAGAAAGCTACTTCTTCGCCCATATTCATCGTCAACTTTCTGATTTATTTTGAAAAATGCTCCTTAAACAGTGCAGCCAGTTCCTCCTTATTCAGCTTATGCCGTTTAGACGTAGCACCCGGATTTCGTTTCAAAATATGCATCGCACGTTTTCTGTAAGCCTGTGTACGCTCCGCATAGCTTTGCTTTGCCTGCTCCAGTTCTGCCTTTGCTTTTGCGAGCTTCTCCTGGAATTCCTCCTTGCTCTCGGCAATCCACTCCTGCAATTCCTCTTTACTCTCGGCAATCCGCTCCTGCCTGCGGGTCTTGTCATCCTCAGCAACCGCAATCAATACATCCAGGCGTTTCTGTAAACGTAAAACCTTTTCATTCTGCATAATCTGTTCTTCAATAATCTTCTTCAAGTCAAACGCCTGTCTTACAGAAGTAACCAGATCCCAGACAAAATAAACCGCAAACGTAATGTCGATTATCATAAGTGCCATATCATTTATTCCAAGAACCAATGTTTCCACAGGTTTGTGAATCACACGAACCAGAAGCAGAGACAAGCCACCCCACATCAGAGAACATCCAAGGCATATATAACCATTCAGATTAAGAGGTTCATATGAATAATCCCACAATTTAACCTGAAATATTTTTTCCATCAAATATCCTGTCACATATTCAAGCAGCGTAGCCCCAATCATGCCAAACAAAAAGGTAAGGGGAATACTGTTTCGTACAGGGAGTGCCGAAAATAACATAATAATTGCACCGAAGCCATATATTGGAAGAAATGGTCCGTTCAGGAATCCCCGGTTTACCCATTTTCTGTGTTCCATTGAAACATATACACTTTCAAATGCCCATCCTACAAAGCAATAAATGGCAAAGAAAGCCATCCACTCATAAAAATCGTAATGATACATACAAAAACCCCTTATCTTTGGTATTCTTATGCTCGTTAAACCTGACCTGTTTTCTTTATCTCAAGTTCCGGCTGCATGGATGCAACCTTTGTGTTGGCAGGAATTGAAGTTGTGACAAACGTATTACCGGCCACCACCGAATTTTCTCCAACCACAGTCTCTCCGCCGAGAATCGTCGTATTGGCATATATGACCACATTATCTTCTATGGTTGGATGACGCTTGATGCCGGAAAGTGCCTGCCCTTTACGGGTTGACAAAGCACCCAGCGTTACACCCTGATATATCTTCACATGGCTGCCAATCTCAGTCGTCTCACCGATGACGATACCCGTTCCATGGTCAATACAAAAATATTCGCCGATTTTTGCTCCCGGATTGATATCGATACCGGTCTCACTATGTGCATACTCCGTCATAATTCTCGGTATATATGGTACGTCCATCTGATACAATGCATGTGCATATCGATAGACAAATATAGCATAGATACCCGGGTACGAAAAAATAATATCTTCCATATTCTTAGCCGCCGGATCACCATAGAATTCAGCCTCAACATCCTTCAGTATCAGACTTTGGATTTCCGGAATCTGCCTGATAAATTCTATTGTCAATCGCTCGGCTTCGTTTCTTAAAGCCTCAAATCCCTCCACACGGCTGTCATAAGCAAGTGCAACCTTAATCTGTTTAAACAGCTTCTCATATACGACGGCAAGTGCACTTCCGGCAAAACTCTCCTTGGATACATATGCCATATTTTCCGAACCAAAATATCCCGGAAATGTAATCTTCCGCAAATCATCTATAATAGAAATAATTATCTTTCTGTTTGGCACCTTATCACCCAGAGATAAATCAAACAACTTCTGATTTTCATAATTATCCCGCAGGGCAAGTGCCGCTTTCTGAATTTCAACATTAACCTTATTTTTCATTTTTCCCTCCATATTACTGATGCAACACGGCAAATATCATAGATACATACAACAAGCTTCTTCCTCATTCCTGATGCTTGATTATCATTCTCACGTTTATTTGTTATTCTACTTCTTTTCAACACAATCCGCAAGTCATAACCCTTTGGATTCATACCGATATGTCAGAATT
>CAMAMD010000011.1 GCA_945836785.1 uncultured Clostridium sp. | reverse complement strand
GATAAAGAATACGTTTATAAGGAATTTTTACGGAAAGAAGAAAACATCTTAAGAGCACCCTATAATCCTGAACTTGAATTTTATTCCGTTATCAAATCGGGTAATACAAAAAAGACGGCCCAACTGTGTAACGATACATTTAGTCAAAAAAAGGGTCTTGGAACACTGTCGGCCAATCCCCTTCAAAACATCAAGTATCATTTTGTAATTACGATTGCGTTGATTGCAAGGCACTGCATAGAGGGCGGCATGGATTTATCCACCGCATATGGATTAAGTGATTATTACATCCAGAAAGCAGACGCATGTAACAGTTTTACTGCGATTGACGAGCTTCACAAAAAAGCCTCCATGGATTACGCCACCAGGATGCATACACTGCGCAAACATAAAATCTGTTCCATCCATGTGGTGCGCTGCATCGATTACATCCACGCCAATCTTCACACCCGCATTACCGTAAAAGACTTATCTGAGCTGACCGGGCTAAACCCATCTTATCTGTCCAGATTATTCAAAAAAGAAACCGGTTTATCCATCACGGACTACATCAGAGATTTAAAGATAGACGCTGCAAAAAATATGCTGCTTTATTCTGATTTCAGTCCTGCACAAATTGCCTCAATACTCGCATTTTCCGACCAAAGTTATTTTACGGAAGTATTTCGCAGGCTTGTCGGTGTAAGCCCGAAAAAATACCAGTGTCTTCACCTGCGAGAAATGTCCATGTCATAAATCATGTATTATCCCTGCTATAATCCACCTTGAGAAGACACAGCCCCTTAGCAGGCGCTGTAAATCCCGCCTGGCTTCTGTCTTTTACCTCCAGGAGCTCCGGCATACTATCCGGCTTTCGTTTTCCAAATCCGACCTCAAGCAAGGTTCCGGTCAGTATTCGTATCATATATTGAAGAAAACCACTGCCATGATAGGTCATATTCAGATAAGAACCACTTTGTGTGATATCAATGTCATAAATTTCCCGGACTGTAGACTTTTTCATTTTTGGATTCCCACAGAAACTTTTAAAATCATGTTCTCCTACCAGATATGACGCTGCCTCCCGCATCAGACTCACATTCGGTTTTCTGTCCGGAATATAGACATATTTCCGGTTAAACACCGGTTTTAAATCTCCCACATAACAGGTATAGCAATATGTCTTTCCCATGGCATTATATCTGCTGTGAAAACGTTCCGATGCTATTTTAACTTCCCTGACACAGATATCATCCGGCAGATATCGGTTCATATAATCACAGATTTCCTGCTCGGACTTGTCCGTATCAAGATGCACATTTGCAACCATTCCCTTTGCATGTACACCCGCATCCGTCCGCCCGGCACCGATGACCTCCACCGTTTCTCCCACCATCACAGACAGAACAGACTCCAGCTTGCCCTGTATCGTAAGATCCGTATTCGGCTGATGTTCCCAGCCGTAATACCGTGAACCATCGTATGCCAGTATCATTTTATAATTTTGAATCATTCCTGTTCCTCCGCTTGTATCAATATGTGCTATGCCCACGATTTCTATTCATCCTGCCCGTCTGTTCCATACACCGCCTCGTCGATATATCTGTAATAATCGTAATCGCAGATACTCTCTGCCATACTGAACTTATTTTTTACCTGGGCAATTTTGCTTTCCACATAGCTGTCATCTATCTTTGAACCGTCTACACTTCTTATCTCGCCTGTACCAGCGTTATATGAGCATCGGTCGGTGATAAAACTTCGGTCATTGAACATAACCATTCCTTCACTGTCAGATAAAATATCCTGACCGACCAGCATGCGGGAATCATACGGAAGCCCCATCAGATTTGATACAGTCGGCAAAATATCCAAACTGGAACAGTACTTGTTCACTGTCACGGGCTCGTCCATGGATGCAGACCATATGATCAGTGTATTTTTATACCATTCAAAGGTATTGTCAAGCTCCTTTCCGGCAAGCTCATCCACCACATCTTTATCGTCATACGGAACATGATCTGCCGTTACCACAATCAGCGTATGATCTGCAATTCCTGCTTCCTCCAGTTTTTCGTTCAATTCTGTCAAAGCAAGCTCCAGCTCGTACTGACATGCTATATATGCCTTTGTCGTGTCAGAATAGTCAAGATTTTCCGTAATATCCTTGTGTCTTGCCGCCATGGCATTTCCACCCCAGTTATACATCACATGCCCGCTTACCGTCAAATAGTAAGTATGGAAAGGTTCTTCATCTTTATACATATCAAAGGTCTGCTCAATCATATTGAGATCCGATTGCGGCCATAGCCACGTTCCACCGGAATTTCTTTCAGGCTCGAGCCCGTTTCCCATGCCAATCCACTCATATCCGAGATTCGGATGTGATATATGTCTGTCGTAATATGTATATTCATTGTCATGAAATCCCATGACCTTATAACCCTGCCGTTCCAGCTGTCTGCTTAAGGTAAACATCATGTCATTTCCGTTTTTTCCCGCCTTTGCCATACTGAGATATCCACCGTTTTTCGGCATGAGTCCGGTCAGATCCGCATATTCGCCTCCCAGCGTAGAACCGTACCAAAGCGGTGTATAATAATTTCTAAAATAAAATCCCTCCCGGCTCATCTTGTAGAGTGTCGGTGTGCGCTCCTGATCAATCACATATCCCGAAAAACCTTCCGCCACCACAAAAATAAGATTATATCCCTCAAACATACCTGTATACTCATTTTTATTCGTCGGTGTCACAGACTGTACATACTGATGAATCGAGACAATATTGCTATTTGTTTCTTCCGCAATCAAGGAATCAAAATCAACATCCAGAATATTCGGTGACGTGTCAACTATATCCTCAGGTTCCTCCCTGTCTTCAGGCTCCGTTGACACTGCATCCGCCAGTCCGATATAAGGCTGCATAAATTCTGTGGTCTCTGCGCTCTCTGTTTCTGCGTTCCCTGTTTCCGAATCCTGCCGTTCTGAGGTATCTTCCGTCATAAACTGTACCTCCTTATGCTCTATGCCACACAGCTCAAGCACGCCATTTTTTACATCCAGCCACAGGGTTTCCATCACGCCAAGCTTTTCTACAGACATATCCACAGATGTATACTCCTTATAGACGGAATAAGCTGAATAAACCTCTTTCCTGCCACACCGCAGCAATAACAAAATAAGCAGGAAACAAACACATGCAGCCAGCAGTCTGAACCCATAATCCCGAAGCCTGCTTCCAAATCTTTGGAGCCATTTTCTTCCCCATATTATATATGCCGCAAACGGTATAAGCATCAGTAAAATAACCCACCACTCGCGTCGTATCTCATGCCAAATTACATCCGTATAATCAAACGCCTGCCCCGTCATCCCGATAGAACCGGACACCGACAGATAAGTATTAAAAACTCCACTATAAATAACCTGTATGCTATAGTATATGGAAATCATAACAGTAAAAACCGGAAACACAATGCGAAAAGCCCGGGCCGGCAGGGCACTCAAAATTGTCCCAAATAGTATGCCGTAAAATACGGCAAACAGTATTTTATTTCCCAGATGGTCAAATGTTCCCCCGAAACGGACAAAGTGAAATATCAGCTCCATCAACACAAACAATAGGGAGCAACCAAATTCCGGTGTTTTCAATATTCTGATTGGCAGACATATTGCAATTTTTTCGTTGTCTTTGTTATTTTCTTTTATTTCTTCTATCTCTATCAAAGGAATTCACTTATCTTTCATTTGCATACCAATCCTTCCACATCTTCCTTACCGCAGGTCTTCATTATTGTATCAAAAAAAGCAGTCTGTAACAACCAAACATTTTCATAAAAAGCATTACTTTTTCACACTCCTCTGTTATAATAGAAGACGAGAAATTATAAAACCATAACAAACAATTCTGAAAAAAGGAGATAACATATGGCTTTTCGAAAAGACTTTTTATGGGGTGGTGCCATTGCTGCGCATCAGGCCGAAGGCGGTTTTGCGGAAGGCGGAAAAGGCATCAGTGTAGCGGATGTCATGACTGCCGGAGCGAACGGCGTTCCAAGACGTATTACAGACGGTATCATTCCCGGAGAAAATTATCCGAACCATGAAGCAATTGATTTCTATCACCATTATAAGGAAGATATTAAGCTGTTTGCAGAGATGGGATTCAAATGTTTTCGCACCTCCATTGCATGGACCCGTATCTTTCCTGAAGGAGATGAAACAGAACCAAACGAAGAGGGTCTCAAGTTCTACGATGCGCTTTTTGACGAATGTCTGAAATATGGTATCCAGCCGGTAGTTACACTGGCACATTTTGAGATGCCTTATGGTCTGGTAAAAAAATACGGCGGTTTCAGAAACCGGGCATGCATCGACTGCTTTGTCCGCTACGCAAAGGTTTGCTTTACCCGCTACCAGCACAAAGTAAAATACTGGATGACATTTAACGAAATCAACAACCAAAGCTCCTACACCTCCGAACATCACCTGTTCCAGGACAGCGGTCTGCTCATTCATGAGGGAGATGATAAGGAAGCATTAATGTATCAGGCTGCACATTACGAGCTGGTTGCCAGTGCGCTGGCTGTCAAGGCTGCACACGAAATAAACAAGGACCTGCAGGTTGGATGCATGATCGCCATGTCACCGATTTATCCACACTCCTGCCGTCCCGAGGATATGATGGTGCATGTGGATGCCATGCACAAACGCTACTGGTTCGCCGAGGTTCATGCACGCGGCACATACCCAAACTATGTCACAAAATATCTTGAGCGAAAAAACATTGCACTTGATATCACGGATGAAGACCGCCGTACTCTGGCAGAAGGAACTGTAGACTATATTGGATTTTCTTATTATGCATCCTACGTTGCACGGGATCATGGCAGAGCACCATACTATACCTACCTGGAAGAAACCGATATGGAAAACAATGAATATCTGCCAAAGAGCGACTGGGGCTGGACGATTGATCCGCTTGGCATTCGTTACTCCCTAAACTGGATGTATGACCATTTCAGACTTCCGATGTTTATAGTTGAAAACGGCTTTGGAGCCATTGATGTCATGGAAGCTGACGGATCCGTGGACGACCAGTACCGCATCGATTATCTGAAAGCGCATATAGCCGCAATGAAAGAAGCCGTGGATTACGACGGAGTTGACCTGATCGGTTACACGATGTGGTCTCCTATCGATATCGTATCTGCCTCCACCGGCGAGTTGAAAAAACGATACGGTTTTATCTATGTAGATAAGGATAACGACGGAAATGGTACACTTGCCCGGAGCAAAAAGAAGTCTTTTGCATGGTACAAGCATGTGATTGAAACGAACGGGGAAGAATTATAATAAATTATTATAAACATGAAATAGAAAGGACACATCATGAAAAGAATATTAAGCTTATGCACTATACTAATACTCAGCCTATGCCTGTTTACAGGCTGCGGTTCCGACAAGCAGGAGAACAGTTCAACCACCAATACAACCGAACCAGCTGATACAACCCAGGCCGATACATCCGAAAATAATACGACTACCGACACTGATGAACTGCTGACCGGCACACACCATGTTGAAATCGAGGTAAAGGATTACGGTACGATTTCCGTGGAACTCTATGCGGATATTGCCCCGATTACAGTAACCAACTTTGTCAATCTTGCAAAAAGCGGTTTCTATGACGGTCTGACCTTTCATCGTATTATGGATGGTTTTATGATTCAGGGTGGTGATCCCCTCGGCAATGGAACCGGTGGTTCCGACCAGACTATCACAGGTGAGTTTGCCTTGAACGGATATGAAAGTAATAACATTTCCCACGTCCGTGGTACCATATCCATGGCCCGTGCACAGGATTACAACAGTGCCAGTTCCCAGTTCTTTATTGTACAGGCAGACAGCACATTTTTGGACGGGCAGTATGCCGGATTCGGTACAGTTACCGATGGCATGGATATTGTAGATCAGATATGCAAAGATGCAAAGCCTACTGATTCAAATGGAACCATACCATCCGATGAGCAGCCGGTTATCACCAGTGTAAAGGTAATTGACTAATTAAAATTTAATCAATCCCGCGAACCATGCTGATAATCCAGTTTATAAAATAAGCCACAATATCAATCACTACGATTGTTGCTCCCACCGGTGTGGAATATAAAATAGATGTCAGAATTCCTGTCAATGCACAGACAACGGATAAAATGGCTGAATATATTACCACGCCGCGGAAGCTTTTTATAATACGCATGGCCGACAATGCCGGGAAAATAATCAACGCAGATACAAGAAGAGAACCCACCAGGTTCATCGCTATTACAATGATAACCGCTGTTATGATTGCAATAACCAGATTGTATATCTGCGTTTTTTTGCCTGTTGCCCTCGTGAAATTCTCATCAAATGTAACAGCAAAAATACGATTATAAAACAAGCAGTAAAACAGCACCACAATGACGGACATGATAACGCAAAGCCACACATCACTCTGTCGTAAGGTCAAAATAGATGTTGAGCCAAACAGCGTACTGCACACATCCCCGGATATGTTAGCCGAAGTTGAAAACAGATTCAGAACCAGATATCCTATCGCCAGCGCCCCCACGGATAGCATCGCAACGGCCGCATCTCCTTTTACCTTTGTATTCTGTCCGGTACGAAGCAAAAGTACCGCAGCAAGAACCGTGACCGGCATAATCAATATGGTCGTATTTGTCAGCTTCATGACTGTTGCCACCGCCATTGCTCCGAATGCGACATGTGACAGACCATCTCCGATAAACGAAAAACGCTTCAACACCAGTGTCACGCCCAAAAGAGAAGAGCATAATGCTATTAAAACACCTACAATAATTGCATACCATACAAAAGGAAATCCCAAATAAAACTGTAATTTTTCCAGCATCCTACTCTTCACCTCCCAAACATGCTTCCGATGTCACGCCCTGATAACCGGATGCATAAAATCTCTTTCCCTTTTCACTGTTCATGTATTCTTCCTTTGTACCAAAAAAAGAACTGTCCCTTTCCACATGCAATACATGCGTCGCATATTGAATAACCTGTAAATCATGAGAAACCATGATAATGGCAATGCCCTCTTTATTTAATTGATATATCAGTTCATAAAAATCAGACGTAGCCTTTGGATCAAGCCCCGTGACAGGCTCATCAAGCAGCAGGACCTTGCTGGTTGCACAGAGTGCTCTCGCAAGCAATATCCTCTGTTGCTGACCACCGGATAAATTACGATAACTTTTTTTTCTCAAATCCCAAATTCCCAGTTTTTGCATCATTTCCTCAGCCAGTTTTTTCTCTGACTTGCCATAAAAAAAGCGGGATCCACACTTTGAAAGCGTTCCAGACAGCACAATCTCCCAGGCAGTTGCCGGAAAATCCTTCTGTACGACCGTCTGCTGTGGCAAGTAACCTATTTCATAGGGTTCCAGCCCGTCCCCCATACGAATGGTCCCCACCATCGGATGAAGCAGATTCAACAGATTCTTGATGAGCGTACTTTTTCCCGCTCCGTTCTCGCCCACAATGCAAAGATAATCCCCTGCATCGACCTTAAAATTCAAATTGGATACAATGGCGTTTCCCTCATATCCAAGTTCCAAATTTTCACATGTAATATATGACATAATGTCCTCCTGATTCTCATACCACAAAAAAGCAAATCATTTGCATTTACTGATTCTATACTTCCGCAGTATAAAAGTCAAGTAATTTTGCAAATGATTTGCTTTTTACAACTGTACGTTATCACAGAGTTTGACAAAATGCTGCCGCTGCAAAGTCTGCATAAATGAAACCACGCGATTGAGCATACCATCCTCCTCTGCAGGAAAGGAATATATCATATATTGTACAATATCGGATATCGTATGCTCACCATCCACGGCAAGCCATAATTTAGAGCCATAACAGTCCAGCATAATAAGACTCTCACATGGTCTTCGAAACATCCGCTGTGCAATCCGATCATAGAATCCACGATGCACCATACGGATTTCAACCATTCCGTTTTCGGTGACATGCCAGTGCAAATCAGGTGTGTGAATTGCAATCATTTCCATATAATTCTCCCCGACAATACACCTTTTCCTATGACTCCGCATTTTGCTCACCACGCTTTCTGACCGAAAAAGCAATCATAGATGCAATTAAAACGGCAAAGCATATCAGGCTTCCGATATTTCCAAGGGGATTTCCCATGTTAATCGCATCCGCTACTGTATGATTTCCCACCGGTATCAGTGCAAGGACTGCCAGCAAAATACCGACCAGTCCCTCCCCGGCAATCATACCCGAACTATACAAAATTCCGTTATCTATCATGGATGTGCCGATTTTATCCCCACATGTCTGGCTCTTTCTTTCCAGATACCACCTGACAGCACCACCGATAAAAATAGGAGCAGAAAGGTGAATCGGCAGATACAGCCCTATCGCAACCGGCAGAACCGGCAGACCAAGTATTTCAACCACAACCGCAATACCGATACCGCACAAAACCATGCCCCATGGCAAAGAGCCACCCATAACACCCTCTACCACCAGACGCATCAAGGTCGCCTGTGGTGCAGGAAGCTCCGTGCTTCCAAATCCCCATGCCCGGTTGAGCAGATATAAGACGCCTCCGATTGCCAGACCGGAACACACAACGCCGATTAATTCTCCTATCTGCTGTTTGATTGGCGTCGCCCCTACGATATAGCCTGTTTTCAAATCCTGCGATGTATCTCCTGCCATAGCCGCCACGATACAAATTACCGTACCGATACAGATTGCCGAAACCATGCCCGCATAACCGTCATACCCCATCGCTTTTAACAGTGCTGTAGCAATAATAAGCGTGGCAATCGCCATTCCCGATACCGGATTATTGGAAGAACCCACCAGACCAACCATACGGCTGGAAACAGTCGCAAAAAAGAATCCGAAAATAATTATCATCAATATACCGCCCAGCGGAATCGGGATAACCGGCAAAAGCCAAAGCAAAACTGCCGTCAGGACAATCCCTACAGCCACAATCCACGCAGGCAATTCCTGCCCGGTTCTCAATTCCGAACCGGATTCATGCTGATTATTCTTTCTCCCGTATCCTCTGATTGCTTTCGAAAAAGTCCTCCAGATTGTTGGAATCGATTTTATAAGACTGATGATACCCCCTGCTGCCACCGCACCTGCACCGATATACCGGATATACTTTCCCCATATATCCCATGTGCTCATGTCGCTGACAGACACCGTCGCCGGAGCAATCACCGCATCTGCACCGAATAAGGCAATGAGCGGCATGAGAACAAACCATGCCAGCACACCACCTGCAAACATATATCCGGCAATCCGCATACCACAAATGTATCCTACTCCCGCCAGTGCAGGAAGTACATCCACGCCAAAGCCGGAACCCCGAAAGGACCGAAACTGCCAGTCCACCTCGGAGGGGAAAAGCCGTATTCCATCCGCAAGGAATTTATAAATCGCCGAAATACCAAGCCCGGAAAATACCAACCCGGATTTTTTACCGCCCTTTTCACCGGCAAGCAAAACCTCTGCACAGGCTGTTCCTTCCGGAAATGGCAAAACACCATGTTCCTCCACAATCAAAGAATTCCGCAGGGGAACCATGAAAAAAACGCCCAGCAGTCCTCCGCAAAGCGTTATAATCGCAATCTCCCAAAAACTCGGTGTATTCACACCCGCATTCTCTGCACTCCACATAAAAAGTGCCGGAAGAGTAAAGATTGCACCGGCAGCAAGAGATTCTCCCGCTGAACCGATTGTCTGAACCATATTGTTTTCCAAAATCGAATCTTTTTTCATCCACACACGGATGATACCCATTGAAAGCACCGCCGCCGGAATGGAAGCCGATACTGTCATTCCTACCCGAAGTCCAAGATAGGCATTGGCACAGCCAAAGACCACTGCAATCAGAATCCCCAACACCACCGACGCAAAAGTGAACTCCGGCATAATCCGATGAGCAGGCACATAGGGTTTGAACTTATCTTTATTTTCCATGTTTACCTCCATTTCGTGCGGTTTCACAACCCATTTATCCTTAGTATGTCTGATAAAGAGGTAAATCATGCATAAAGTTCAGTATTTTATTTATTCACCCGATTGTCATCCAATGATTTCATCTTTTTACTCACAGATAGATGCCTTTCATCGCCCTGTAGGTTTTCTGCATACCCTCCTCAAGATCCGTGTAATGCATATGAAGCTCCTCAAGGCTTTTTTCATTACTGTATAGCTCCGTCTCAGCCGCCGTCACCGGAAAAGGAATCGGCAGGCCCTGCTCCCCAGCCTGCTTCACAGACATGGCAACCTCTGAGATTTCCACGTCAGCCGCCCGCTTTAATGCCAAAAAGAATGTATCATAATCCAAAATCTGTTCATTACATATATTGTAAGCCTGTCCATAGGCATCCTGATTTCCCAG
The DNA here is from genome assembly GCA_945836785.1 of uncultured Clostridium sp. The sequence continues at coordinate 4,490 of CAMAMD010000011.1, read as the reverse complement.
ACATGCAAGAATTGCATTTGCCGCATCCTTGACATACACGAACTGAAATCTGCCTAATGCGTCTGTGTATCGCGGCAGGACATGCTGCTGTACTGCCAGCTGAATAAAGACAGATTCCCTTGGTGCATAATTGTATGGGCCATACAGTACAGCGGGACGTAAAACGGTATATGCCATCTTTCGCTCTGTACATACAGTTTTTATTTCCTGCTCCAGTGCAACTTTACCCGATATATAATTTCCCGCTTCCCCCGGTATCTTTCGTTCCTCAAACGGCGTATCTTCTTTTTTTAATCCACCAATCTGCCTTCTGTACACATCTACCGTACTGATTAAAATATATTGTCTGACATGACCGGCCAGTTGCTCCAACACATGCCTGATATCCCCCGGCTCATAAGCGCAAAAATCGACAATCGCATCATATTCCTCGTCGCACCTTTTCCATACAGCCTCATCTCTTCTATCCCCATTTATCTGACGTACACCATAGGACTCCATGGAATATGTTCCCCGGTTCACAACCGTGATATCATGCTCCTTTGCCGCCAGCATAACAAATACTCTTCCATAGAAATAGCTCCCACCGATTACCAGTATTTTCATACCTATCTCCTCTTTTTCTATCAAACGTTATTTTTTAAACAGGTGTTCCATATCCTTATAAAATTCCGGATATGATATATCCACGCACTCGCTGCCTGTAATCTCTGTCTCCCCGTCAGCATTCATCGCAGCCACAGCAAAGCTCATAGCAACCCTGTGATCAAGCTTACTGTCAATCACCGCACCATGCAACGGCTTTCCACCACGGATTATCATACCGTCCTCTGTCGCCTCTATATCTGCACCCATCAATTTTAAATTTCCCACCATAACATCAATCCGGTTGGATTCCTTTACTTTAAGCTCCTGTGCATCCTTTATCACTGTCTCACCCTCCGCAAAGCAGGCAAGGACAGCAATTGCAGGAATCTCATCAATCAGAGTCGGGATGATATCCCCACCGATTGTACATCCCACAAGAGACGAGGTTTTCACAATAATATCCGCAGTCGGTTCTCCGGCTCTTCCCACATGTTCCTCCACATGCAGATCCGCTCCCATCATCTCGCACACACGGAGTATTCCATCCCTTGTCGGATTTATTCCCACATTACGTATCATTATCTCGGAATTCGGTGTAATAAGTCCTGCAACGATAAAATATGCAGCAGAAGAAATATCGCCCGGCACAAAAACCTTTCTCGCATACAACTCGTCCGCCGGTTTTACAGTCACAGTTTTTCCGATTGTAGAAATATCCACACCGAATTCCCTGAACATGAGCTCCGTATGGTTACGGCTTACCGCCGGTTCCGTCACAGATGTCTCTCCCTCCGCATATAAGCCTGCAAACAAAACTGCAGACTTCACCTGTGCCGAAGCTACCGGTGAATCATAGCATATTCCATGTAGCTGCTTTCCGCGGATTATAAGTGGTGCGCATCCGTTTTCTTTTTCGCTGGTGATATCTGCCCCCATCAGAGAAAGCGGGGTAATAATCCGCCCCATAGGGCGTTTTTGAATCGAGGCATCACCGTTTACCCGGGCGGTAAAGTTCTGTGCTGCCAAAATTCCTGACATGAGCCTTGTTGTAGTACCGCTGTTCCCCACATCCAACGTTTCATCAGGTGCCAGAAGGCCGTGTAATCCACGTCCATGTATCGTCACGACACCGCCTGCCGAACCGGCGTTTTCAATCTCCACTCCCATTTTCCGAAAGCACGCAATCGAAGACAGACAATCTGCTCCCTGCAAAAATCCATACACCTCTGTTTTTCCTTTTGCAAGCGCGCCAAGCATGACGCTCCTGTGTGATATTGATTTGTCACCCGGCACAGTCACTTCACCGGAAAGTCCTTTTACCTTTGTAAGTTTCATATATTCGCTCCGTTTTCATTTTATTTATCTTTGTTCATATGCTTGTAAATCCATTCGCAAACCTTCACTCTGCATGGCACTGCATAAAATTCAAGCATATCATTTATAATATATCCCATATAAACCGGCAAAGCAAGCTGTAAATGCTGCCGTCTTGAATCCGCAAACGGTTTATACTATAATATAACCGGTTGTTTTACAAGGAGGACAAATATGGATAATTCATTTGATACAAACCAATTATTGGAATTACTCGCAAAAGGGAAAACACAATTTCACGTTGTAGATACATGCAAACAGATATTAAGTGCACAGGGCTTTCAATTACTCTCCCCCGATGCGCCATGGACGCTTGTTCCGGGCAAAAAATATATGACTGCACCATATGCTTCCATGCTTGTGGCGTGGGTTATGGGTGAGCATGCTGACTCCGTCAGATTTGCAGCCGCACACACCGACTTTCCTATGTTAAAGCTGAAACCAAACCCGGAGATTACCCGAAAAGGCTATGTACAGATGAATGTGGAGCCTTATGGCGGACTCATTACCCAGACCTGGTTTGACCGGCCGCTCGGACTTGCAGGCAAGGTTATCTTAAAAGGCGAAGATATTTTTAACCCTGAAGTACGGCTGTTTGACTCCGGCAAACCAATCTGCATTATCCCAAACCTCGCACCACATTTAAAACGGGACAGCAAAGTGCAGGATGTTGATGTACAAAAGGAATTGATTCCTGTATTGGCAACACTGGACGCTGTACGCGAAAACAAAGAGTCCGAACGTGTGACAGAAGGATTTCTGTTACAATATATGGCCGACATGCTGAAGGTCAGCAAAGATGACATTCTTGATTATGACCTTTATCTGTACATTGATGCAAAACCATCCGTCATGGGACTGCAGGACGAATTTATAGCTGGTGCCAGAATCGATAACATCTCTTCCGTTTCTGCCATTATGGAAGCTCTGTGTTCGGATAATATTGATAACTGTATCGCTATCGGTGCATTCTTTGACAACGAAGAAATCGGAAGCCGTTCCAAGCAGGGTGCCGACTCTCTTGTGCTGCGTGAGCTGACCGAACGTATTTTACCAGACAAAAAACTATGGAACAAAGCCTTTAATATGTCTGTGGATGTGGCACATGCCACACACCCGAATTACCCGGAAAAAAGCGACATCACGAACGATGTCATACTCGGTAACGGCGTGGTATTAAAAACCAGTGCCGCCCAGAAATATGTGACAGACAGCGAAGCGGGTGCAGTTGTCGCCGCACTGTCCAAAGAAAATAATATTAAAATTCAAAGGCAGGTCAACCGTTCCGGCATGGCAGGTGGTCAGACGCTCGGTCCTATTATGGCCGCATATCTGCCAATCAAATCTGTGGATATCGGTATTCCTATGCTCGCCATGCACTCGGCATGCGAACTGGTTCACAAATCCGACTATACAGAACTGATCAAACTACTAAAATCTTATTTTAACTATTGATTTCAAATGATGTTTTTCCGAGGAATACCAGACAAATTACACCTTTCTGTCTAGTATTCCTCCACAAGTCGTTTCAACCAGTCACTCAAAATCGTATCATTTGCATTAAAAATAATTTCCTTTGTCTGATACGGATCATCGGTAATAATACTGTCTACGTCAAGCATTAGAAGCTCTTTGATGTCATTTTCATTATCAACTGTCCACGCATATACTTCTTTTCCGTTTTTATGAATATTCTTCACCATATTCGCACTGATAAATGTGTGTTTAATACTGAAAATATCCACATACTCCATATCTCCGAATTCTCCAATTGCCATATTCATGATATAGACGGTCTGAATATCAGGATTCAATTGTTTCAAGTTTTTAAGAACATCATAGTCAGCAGACGCTACAACGCACTGCCCAAGCATATCATATTCTTCCAGCATCTCTACAATCCCCTGCTCATAATTTGTATCCGTCTTAGCAGGTTTTAACTCTATATTCAAAAAAACATCCTGTTCCTTTGCAAAAATCAATACCTCTTCCAAAGTCGGTATGCGTTCACCGGCATATGCTTCGGAAAACTTTGTCCCGGCATCAAGCCCCTCTATATATTCAAAATCGACATCACCCACACGATGATTTACCCCAATTGTACGTTTCAGGTTTTCGTCATGCATGATAATATACATGCCATCCTTCGTCTGACGTACATCCAGCTCAATAATATCAGCCTGATTCTCCACTGCAAGCTGAAATGCTGCCATTGTATTTTCCGGAGCATTTGCGGAATCTCCGCGATGTGCGGTCACCAATGCCCGTGTCGGATACATAATATTCAAATTTACACGGTTACTAAGACTTAAGTAGATATAGGTTCCATTCAGCAACAAGGCAACCAATACCATACCAGCCGTAATCTTCTGGTTCTTTTTCTTTTGCTGTACCGGGCTCAATTCTTTCTTTCTTCTCTGCTTCACCGCCTCATACTCTTCATATATGTGATCTCCTTCCAGCTCATAGAACTCGGTACATATATAAGAATAAATAAGTGGTGTGGATATGACAGAAAAAATCAGATA
>CAMAMD010000010.1 GCA_945836785.1 uncultured Clostridium sp. | reverse complement strand
TAGATGAAAAAAGCAGAGATTACAACTTGAAAGATATAGAGACAGACCCAAGATTCAAGCAGACAACGAAAGAATTCTGGATAACGCTTGGGGTTTATGTGGGATTTGCGGCACTTATGATTGCAAATCTGCTATTACTAAACGGAAATAAAACACTGGTACTCGGTTTTCCGCTTTGGATATTCCTTGAAATATTAATCATAATCGGATTTGTGGCAGCTGTAATTATTCTTTCCACATATGTATATAAGGATATGGATATTACACCGGCCGGTGATTTATATGAAAAAGATAAAAAGAAAGAAAAGGAGGATAAGTAAATGGATCTTAGTTCAAAACAGAGAATAATCATTATTTTGGTATTTGCACTATATACAGCGGCATTGCTTATCTACAGCCTTGTTACAAGAAAATCATTAAAGGAAGGAAAAGGTGACTATCTTTCCAAATTTTATACAGGTGGCAGAAGCGGCGGAATTATTATAACAGCGATGATGGTATCGGCAGGCGTTGCAGGTGCGGGTGTATTCATGGGAGTGCCGGGATTTACATATACCTTTGGTGCAACATGGATGGTATGCTGCTTTTTCTCAATCGGTTCAAATCTTATGGTACTTGGATTACTTGGTAAGAGAGTTGGTATTGTAGCGAGAAGAACGAACTCAAAAACGTTTATTGAACTTTTTATGAATCGATATAACAATAGCAAGATTGTTGGAATCTTATGTGGTGTATCTACATTATTTTTCCTTGGTGGATTTGCAGTATCAACAATAACCGGCGGCGGAAGAATATTCCAGATTCTCACAGGGCAGGACTATAGAATCGGACTTGCAATATTTACGGGATTGGTGATTCTCGCTGCACTTACAGGCGGTATCAAAGGTGTTGCGAGTGCGATGGTTATACAGGGTATTGTAATGACGATATCAGTACTTGTACTATTCATCATGGGTGTAAATAGTACAGGTCTGTCTTACACGGAAACAATTCAGTCTCTTATGGAGACAAATCCGGATTGGTTTTTACCGTCCACCAATGCACTACAGACTACGATTTCATTTGCAATCCTCTGGGGTGTTACAACATTCACCCTTCCGCATGTGACTATGACGGCACTTACATACAAGGACACGAAAACGCTTCACAGAGCGATCAAGATTGGAACTGTTGTAGTAGCCGTATGGCTGCTCGGATTAAATGGACTCTGCTTTATCACAAAGTATACATTTGCGGAGGGAACTCTTGCAACGGCGGATCTGGCTATTCCGTCTCTTGCTGTAAAGGTTATGCCGGCATGGGCAGCAGGACTTGTCCTCGCAGGTGTAAGCGGAGCGGTGCAGTCCTCGATGGGCGGCATGGTTGTATCACTGGCAGGAACCATTGTAAGTGATATATACAAGAATATTTTTAATAAAGAAGCAAAGCCGGAGACATTAAAGAAGTTAAATATTGCAGCAATTCTTGTTGTATCATTCGTGATTTTCCTGCTTGCAAGCAATCCACCGCAGTTACTTGCCCAGCTTATCACATATGCAACAGGCGGACTCACAGTCGTATTCTTCCATACAGTATTATTGGGACTTTTCTGGAAGAGAGCAAATGAGTACGGTGCAATTGCGGGGATTATCAGTGGTATCGCACTTTATTTATTGATTGACAAAGGCGTTCTTGCAATATCACTTGGATTCAATGCATGTATCATGGCTACACTTTTATCAACCGTAATTGCAGCTTTGGTGAGTCTTATTACACCGAAGACACCATATGGAATTATCAAAACATGGTTCGGTAAGCTTCAGCAAAATGAAGTTAATGTTTAAAACTGAATATTTTAAAATATAACAATAAGGCGCTTATGGGTACGCATCTCATAGGCGTCTTTTTGTATTGTTGTGAAGTTTATTACATGCTATAATTGGATCAGCAACAACGATAGACAATGGGGGGATTATTCATTATGGAGTCTGAGAATATAAAGCAAAAAAATAAAAAAAGATTGATGCGGGAAAACACTTTTTACCATAGACAAGAAATTAAATGAAAATTCATCCTTTGAAGTTAAAACGCCAAATGCAACAATGAGTGTTCGTGGAACTACTTTTTCTGTTGCATATGATAATACTAAAATGGAAACCACAGTGGAAGTTATAGAAGGAAGCGTGTTGGTTACAGCCAATGGAAAAGAACAGATGCTTGAACAAGGTGACGTTATAACAATCGGGGCAGATATTGAGAATGTACAGGGGATGTCGGTGGACGGACTTGGCAGCAATGGTAGCGACCAGCTTCCGGTAAATATATATAGTGAAGATTTCAAAGAGCCGGTATTTATGTTAACACGATATTATCAGAATGTTCCGAATTATGCGAATGCATCAGCTGAGAGTCTTGAAATTACCATGTTAAATGATTCTGATGAGGAAGCGAGTGTCACATTAATTGGTGAGAACGCAGATACTCTTAGCCCTCTTGCGGAAAGTGCTTTGGAAATAGACGAACAATTTATCGAACCTGTTATGGATAAGGTAAACGCATTATTTGAAGAAAAAAAGGATCAATTAATCCGGGAATACAGTAATGGAAATTATCCTGAGCCTATAGATGTTACCGAGTGGTTTGATGACCTCGAAAATCGGGAAATCACCGTAAATTGTGCAGATTCTTCTTATAGTTTTGAATTTTCAAAGGTGTGTATAGACTGGATCTATATGTATTCACCTGGCAGCGTAGATGGCTCCTATCAGGTTTATTATCCTCTGGATTACATTGATGAGGATGGCATGCAGTACTCTATATTAGGTATAACGTTTACATTTTATTGAAACGAATGATAAACGGAATGTATCACTGCAGGAAGAATTAAATGCTTTCATTTCATGCATTTCCGTGAAAATCCAACAGCAGACGGACATCTATTTCCAGCATATCAGCAATATTAAAAAGCAGGTCAAGGGAGATGGGGCGAACGATATTCGGTGCTTCAATTGCACCGAGGTGCTGCCTTGAGATGTTCAGGTATTCTGCAAGCTGTTCCTGTGTCAGGCCCTTGTGCTTACGGTAATAGGCAATATTATATCCGATTTCGGTATAGCGCTTATCATTGCGCTCATTCATCATATTTTTGCTCATATGGATCACCTCACTGTTATTTTAAGTGTATCCATATCAAAATTAAATTAGACCACAAATAACACTTGATATTTAAAATGTGACAAAGTATAATTGAAAAGAGTGAAATGTTAGATGAAAAGAGACAATATGCATATTTCGTGCAATTTGTGAATATGAATTTACGTGCACATTTTGTGTGAGAGGATAATCGTTATGGTAATGAAAACATCATTTGTCTGCTTGCTGCTGATAGCTTATATGGGAATCTTTTATTACTCCAATAAGCATTTACCAATCAAGGCAACAAAAATATTTTCATATTATTACATCAGTGCAGTTTGTTTAATCCTGTTTGATTTAATAACATTATATACGGTAAATCATATGGATATCGTGCCGGATTCTGTTAATCTTGCTGCACATATCATCTACCTTTTGACAATTAATACAACCGTTTATCTCTATTTTCTGTATTTGCGAAGTCTTCTTGAAAATCAACGAAATATTTCGCGTCTAACCCGGATTTTGCAGGGGGTTCCTTTTATAGTTACGTCAATTTTGATTTTTGTGATGCCGCTTGATTATATCCGGGGTACTTATACCAATTATTCTATGGGGGCTAAGGTGTACGCTCTTTATGCGAGCATCATTGTTTATAATTCTCTTATCTTATATTATTGTATTCGGTACTGGAAATTGCTGAACCGGGAAAAATGTACGGCAATTCTCGCTTCTGTTCCCATTTTTATCGCAGTGTCAATCATCAATATTTGTATGCCTGAGGCATTGTTTACGATTGTATATGTGATTCTGACTGCGGTTGGAGTGATGATGAGCAACGAAAACAGTGAGAAATATCTGGATAAGCAAACGGGCATGTTTAACCAGTATGCACTTGAAATTGTGAGCGGTGAATATATTGCAATGGAAAGAAATACGTTTGTTGAAGTCATTACAATAAGTGAAGCTGAGACGGCACATAACATGCTGGATTGGAAACAGTACATCGTTGCGATGGAGAATATCGGGCATTTTTGTAAAAGAGAGATGAAACGGCAGGCATTTCGTATCGGAGACAGAGGCTTTGTCCTGCTGGCGGGAACACCGCAGACAGCGGAGACGATTGCCGGAACTGTTATCAGGTATGCGGAAAATCACTGTAGCAGGGAACTTGCATTTTCACACAAAATGATTTCCTTGCGTGCGTGCGGAAGTAATGATGTCCTTATGTCAAAAATTGTGGAAATCTGCATGGATGCAAATAAAATGGTTACATATGATTTCCTGACGGGTGTTCGTAACCGCAATTCGTTTGAGAAGGAATATGCCAGACTGCAAAACGAAAACAGAGATACGTATTATTTTATTGCCGATTTGAATAATTTAAAGATGACAAACGATACGATGGGACATTCCACTGGGGATGAATTGCTGCAGGCATTTGCAGGACTTTTGCAAGAGGTGGTCGGAAGCAACGGCATGGTTTTCAGACAGGGTGGAGATGAATTCGCAATTTTGTGGCAGGGAACGGATGTGAAAGCACTTTTAGACGCATTAGAAAAAAGATGTATAGAAAAAAATAAAGAACGCGTAATTCCTCTGAGTTTTGCGATTGGTTATGGAAAGCTGTCCGAGCGGGATGGTAAAGAGCAGGCTGATGCCATGATGTACGCACAAAAAAATAAGATGAAAGCAAGAATGTAAGAAAGGTTACAGAAAATCTGGGTAGTATTGGCGATGATGAATAAAATGTAACAGCTATAGAGGGGTGCTGCATTTATATACATATGTCAGGGTATATATTTGTGGCATCTCTTTATTTTTGGGCAAATTCGACCGATATATATAATAAAAACTGTTTACAGAATTATGAGCCCTGTTGATTACTTTTATTGAAAAATGGCTAAGAAAGTGATAAACTTAGGCTGAAATACGATAGATAATAGGTATATTATGCAAATACTGTAATTATGAATATAAGGGGTGACAGTATGCTGCGACAAGATGCGAGAGAAAAAGGACGAAAAAGTTGTAGTACCGGAAATCACAACGGTTTTACATTAATAGAAATGATTGTAACCCTGTCAGTATTATTAATTATGCTGTCATTGTCTGCATTTGGCCTTTTGGCATGGCAGGACTGGGCAAATTTTAAAAGAGAGAATGAGTATGCACAGATTCTTTATATTGCTGCCCAAAATCAATTGACGGAGTTTGCCGCTGATGGCAGATTGCAGGAAATGCAGGAATCTCTGGCTGGCCCTTCTGCCGGTGATGATATCGACAATGGTGGAAAACAGTATGATGCCGTGGGACTTAATCTGACGGATTCTGTTTCGAATATTAAGAATCAGGAGGGTGAAGCTTACGCACTGGATACCATATATCCGGAAAGTGCGGGTAAGCAGAACGAAGATTTATATCAGGATGAGATTGTATCACTCCGGGCGGAGACCGGTGATTATAATAAATATTTAGACGACCCTGAGGGGTTGAAAGCGAGCGATCCGGAGGCGTATTGGGTATTTGAGCTTTTGGGTGCATATGTATATGATACTTCTATTTTGAACGGAAGTAAGGAGGCTGACGGCAGCGGTAACGGTGCCGCTATTTGCGTGGAAATAACCCCGGAAGACGGTCAGGTCTTTTCTGTCCTGTACAGTGATAAGAATGATAAGTTTATATATCTTGGCATTTCAGGGGATGAAAAGGGAAATGCAGAGGAATATGGCGTTGCAGATATTGCCAATCGTACGGAAAGCTACCGAAAAGAACGTATGGTAGGATATTATGGGGTAGATACATTATATGCTGCTACAAAAAATGAGGTTATTCAGCCATCTTTCTCGAGTGTTAAGTTATACAACAAAGATACTTTTTATATGACCTATCGTCTGTCTGCAAAATATAAGGAAACGCTTACATCGCAGCTTACCTATGTGATGGATTTGAATGCGTCAAAGAATGTAAATGACAAAAAACTGACAGTGACACTGGACGGAACAAAACTGAAAAATGCAGAAAATGCAGAAGCTATCAACTGTCCTGTGAGCAGATATGATGAAGACGGCAATGAAATCGAACTGGGAGAATTCCCCGTACTGGCATGGGTGGAGAATGATTATACGATTCATGTTGTTTTAGATGCTGCAGATATTCAGGCAACGACAGATTTATATGAAAGTGAGCTGGATGATATCCGCTCGGATGATAAAGCATCTGATACAAAGTTTGCAAAAACATACAGCTTTTTCCGGTTTGGTGTAGAGGCAGATAATGTATATGCGTCGGTAACGGCAACCGGGGAGGGTTTCACAACATCAAAGACCATCAGCAATTTTGGAAATGTGAATATTTTTAAGAACCAGGAGGCAAAGCATACAACCTTTGCCGGAGAAAGCGAAAGTCAAAATGGAGATGGAACTGATTTTGTGTATTCTATCAAGAACGCACGCCATCTGTACAATATTCGCTATATTGAGGATATATCTTACGAAAAAGAAGCCGGGGATGTTGTATTGGCAGATCAGATTTCAAGTGTAACTTTTATGCTGAAATCCGATATAGACTGGAAGGAATTTGAACAAAATGGACAGCTCTACAATTCCTATGATACGGCTGTCAATATAGAATTGTCATCGTTAAATAATTTGCTTGTGGACAGTGACGGAAATTATATTGAAAATATCACAAGATTTAACTGTGATTTTCCGTCTATTTCCCAGGTGAGAGAACGTGATGTGATAGATGGAAATCATAAGAATATAACAGGGATTTCCGTTTCGGAAATATCAAATGCACTGTACGGTGTTTATTTCTCTACAGAAAATAACACGACTGTCCTGGATGACAATCGCCCGACGGGATTTGTAAATGTCAATTATGGAGAAATAAAAGACCTGAAATTAGATAAAATTATGGCAGCCGGCAGCAGTTTTGTCGGAGGCTTCTGCGGCATAAATGCAGGTGAAATGAATGGCCTCGAAACTATGAACACGGATGATGCCAGCCTGATTATGGGTAAAAAGCATGTCGGAGGAATTACCGGATTCCAAATTCCGACAGAGACGAATCTGGAGATAAAAGGACTGGTCAATCGTGCACAGGTGGAGGGCGTTGAAGCGGTTGGCGGTATCATGGGTATGATTCGAAATGATTTCCGATTTTCTGACATCGATTTGGAGGAATTGGGTGGTCTGTCCGCACAGGAAAAACAATTGCTTGATGATCCGTCTGCACTGACTGTTAAAATATATGATTGTGAAAATTATGGTGCGATTGCAGGTGTTAATTCTTCGGAATTGCGGGGCGTTTATGCGGCAAAAACATCTCAGGGGTCTGCGCAGGGAACAACAAAACAAGGAGCAGATGATGTGACAGAACCTCGCTACATTGGAGGTATCGTTGGATATTGCTACAATCAGAATGTAGATGATACAACAAAAATTACAATTGAAAACTGCACAAGTGCACCACAGTATGACAGTGATAAGCTGCTGACGATTTTATCAGATAAATCGGAGTTGAACCGACGCCTGAAGGGTGTCTATGTCGGAGGTATTGCAGGGTATAACTATTTTGGCCAGATTAATAACAGTTCAACAAAAACTGCGTCCGGTCAGGAGGGTTATTTGTTTGGCTATCGTTATGTCGGTGGTATTGTCGGATTTAATATAGGGCCTGCCAGTGGAATTGTAGGCTCGGATACATCCAGGCAGGGTGAAAATAATAATCATGTAATTGCATATGAGTATGCCGGTGGAATTACAGGCTGTAATGCGAATGTAAGGGATGTAGATTCTGAAAATCACAATATCAGCGGAAAAGCTGCGAAGGACCCGGAAAAGCTGGTTGGACTTTTAGTGCCGGATGCGGAAAGAAATCTGCATGTAAAAATCGACAACTGGGTCAATAAGGGAATTGTAATTGCGGTACATGCGTATTCGGGTGGTATTACAGGCTATAATGCAGGTTATATTTATCGGTGCAACAGTGATGTAAAGTCCGATACGGCCAACACATATTTTGCAACACTTTATTCTGGAGATTATTCGGGCGGTATTGCCGGTTATAATAATGGTGTCATTGGCAATACGGAAAGAATGGTCAGCGAGGACGGAAAAAATAGTACAATCGTAGAAGTGGGAACGCGGTTTTCTACCGTATGTTATGTGAAAGGTCATAATTATGTTGGCGGTATTGTCGGATATAATGACGTGGATTCTATCGTAGAGGATTATGAGGTTGCCAGTGGATATGTATTGGGAGATGAAGGAAGCTGCTTTGTCGGTGGCTATGCAGGCTTGAATGCCTCCGTTGATTTGCTGATGAATACGTCAACGGCACAGCCGGAGGCTCGGTTTATCCACTCAAATCCAAACTGGGTAAAAGGTAGTTATTTTGTTGGTGGTAATGTTGGCGGTAACATTATAAATATGGCGGATAATCCTGATGTGGATCGGATCAACGGCGTATTTATGACAGATAACTTCCTTGGAATATTGGAGGGAGAAGCCTTTGTTGGCGGTTTCGTCGGCTATAATCTATTGTTTGACAATGCTGAAACAACGAGCTGGGTGAAGAACGATGCGGAGAGTTATCGGGGTGCAGTCTATATCGCACAAAGAGAACTCATAGATGCATTTGCGAGATCTGATGCAGCAGCTTTAGGTACAGAAGCTACATTAAGGGATAAAAAAGAGATTCTGGATAATTTGCCGGAACAATTAAATCTGGATATGATAGCGTCTGACAAAATGGTTTATATATCAGGTCAGGGTACAGACAGTACGAAGGTTTCCTTTGGCACGATTTCTGCTGATATTTATGTGGGCGGTGTCATGGGCTATAATGATAACAATACGCGATTATATGTCCAAAACGTTGAAAATGCTACGTCTATCAAGGCGATGAATGCTATTGAATATGTGGAAGAACAGGTTTTGTCTGTCGATGGAAGCACCGGGGAAAAGACATATAGAACTACCGATTACATAGGAAATGATATGGATTACACATATTCTTACGCCGGTGGAATTATCGGTAAAGTAGGTAAGAAAACAGTTTTGGATAACTGTTGGAATGCATCTTCCGGTGCTGTGACATCAATGGGTACTTATACAGGCGGTCTGTGTGAGATTAATGAAGGAACAATCAAGAATTGTACAGTATCCAGCTTCGGAAGCAGTGTACAGGATTACGTAGGAGGCCTGTGCGGACTGAATAAGAGTTTGATAGAAGATTGTAACTTTGATAGCAGGACTGTCAGCGGGCGTAATGTTGTAGGCGGTATTACGGCAGAAAACTTTGGTACAATTTCGGATATTTATTTGTCAAAACCTGCACTTTTGGTTGAGGGAAAAGTCAATGATACACAGGAAAAAGATGGGGTTGCCGGTATTTATACAGGATATAACGGCATAACCGGTAAAATCATTTTGAAAGATGATATTTCAGATGTTTCCATAACCTCAAGTGGAAAATATGTTGGTGCTGTTGTGGGAGTAAATGAGGGCGTTTTGGATAATCAAAAAACAACCACAACTTTGGATCCGGCAGACAATCTTATAATTAGCGGAACAGTTTTGGGGTATCAGACGGTTGGTGGATTGATTGGTTTGAATAAAAATCCAAATGCCGCTGAAAAAATATCCGGTTTTACCAATCAGGCTTCTGTCACTGCGACAAATGGAAATGCCGGTGGTATTGTCGGTGAAAATCAATCTCAAAATTCAATTCAGAACTGCGTTAACAATGCAATCGTAACGGCGACAGACGAAGGAAACGCAGGTGGAATTACTGCGGTCAATAACAGTTTAATTATAAACTGTTATGATTATCAGGAGGTTAGTGCTCCGGAAGGAATGTGTGGTGGAATTACTGCTGTTAATAAGGAAAAAGGAATCATCAGGGAATGCTATGTGGAGGCAGGGGATGATGCAACAGAACTTACATTTCGGTCAACCAAGGCTGTTGGAGCTGTTGCAGCACAAAATGCAGGTGAGATTTCTGATAACACACTTAAAAATATAAAGGTTACAAATGAAACAACTGTACAGGGAACCAGCATCGGTATCATTGTCGGTGACAATCTGGATACAGGAAAAATTTATTTGTCAGATAATAGTCTTGGCTTGAGTAAGATAGAAGATTGCCAGGCTGTTGTGCAAAGCAATTATAGTAAGGTAGGTGGCGTCGCCGGTACAAATGCAGGAATAATACAGGGAACCGTGCGGACTGCAACGGAGGATATTCTTTCGGTAGTCGATTGCCGTATATTGATGGATAATGCGAACATTGCCAGTATCGGTGGTGTTGCGGGAACGAATATGGGTGAGATTTCCGATATTGCCGTAGATGCAGATATACAGGGCAATCTGGGCTCAGACGGAACAGGATACGGAGGTATTGCAGGCTGTTCGGGCTATACGAATAAGACCGCTCTTGCAAATGCACAGCAAATTCTGGGAATTGTGGATTATTCTGTAACAATTACAAATTGTACTTTTGACGGAACGATAAATGCGATTGGTTCTTCCGGTGCACCTGTTCGTGTGGGAGGAATCGTTGGAATCAACGGGTACAATTCCAAGATTGAGAAATGTTACATAGGTGCACGCAGTACGGATGCAGATGGAAATCCATCAGATATAACCTATGTGACGGCAGGAGATTATGTAAATAAGACGGCGGATTCCGTTTTGACAACAGATACACAGTCCTATTCCTATACCGGCGGTATTGCAGGAGATAATTATGGCTGGGTATCCGCTTGTGATAATGCGGAAAAGTCTACTGATACGGTAAATATTATCGCATTTGCCGGAGAGACCGGCGGTATTGTGGGATATAATTATACATACGGTATTGTTTCCGGTTATCTGGATGAGGATGGAAAAACGGAACATTATCTGACCACCGGGAAAACATGGACTGTTGAGCAACGCTGTTGTGGAAATGACCGTGGTCCGGGTGGTATCATTGGAAAATCCGTTTCTGCCGAAGATATGTCATATGTCATAAATTATGCACCAATAACCTGTAATTACCAGAGCAATACCTATGCAGCGGGTTTAATTGGCATTTTAGAGCAGCAGTACGCTTTAAAGACAAGGTTTGAAAAATGTGAAAATTATGGTGAAATTACCTCGTTCAGTTCGGCGGGCGGTTTGATCGGTATGCTGAAGGGGAATGGAGCAGACTTTGTCGATTGTAATAACTGGGGAAGTGTATACGCAAAGAAAAGGTATAGTGGTGGTTTTGTTGCATTACATCATTCTTTTACAGTCGGTACAGATTTCTTGCATTGTGCGAATAATGGAAATATTGTGCTGGAGACAAGCGAAAATTCAGGTGGAGTGGGCGGATTTATCGGCGCAGAGGCTTTGAGTTTGAATGCGACTTCGTATTTGTACGATTGTGTGAATACGGGAATTATTGAAAAAGGAACATCGACCGCAATATCCGACAGGGCAGGAAATTTCTATGGTGAGTCGAATAGCACTGTATATATGGAATTATGCCGGAATTATAATACAAATACAGGCGCTGCAAATGGCTTTGTAGGGAAAGGCGGAAGTGCATGGTATCGGAATTGTTTTGATGACAGTGACATTACGACAACGAATCTGGAAAAAACTCCATTTGGAGGAAACGTGGGTAATAATGCCAATATGTTCTATTTGGATCCTGATTCAGAGTCAACTTTTAGCCATAAAGACTATGGTGTTTACTTTGGCTTTCATGAGGGAGCAAATGCAAATACATATATTAATGGAATGAACTATGCCCAGATTAAGGATCCGTCATATATGCTGTCGGAGCCGGGGGTATCAACCAAGATTTATTTTTCAAATAAGAATGTGATAAATCACATAAGTCTGACATACGATGATGATAGTCAGGGCCTGGATAGTTTTGTAATTTATTTCTGGAATAATGGTTACAAAGCAAACAGTGCTCCGCAATACACATTTAACTGTACGGCAACCTTTACATATAGCGATGGTACGAAAGCGACGACCGATACAAAAACGGCAGTCGGAAGCTATGCGTTGACTCCGGAATCGAAGGTGGTTTTGGAAAACCCGAAGAAAGGACAGGATGATAAACCAATCAGCATCCAATTGACATATTCCGGGACATCAAATATATGTCTGCGGGGATTCAGTTATGTCCCGGTAGCAGAAAGTGGAAGCCGCACAGAGGCTGCCTGCACCTATCTGGGTAATCGGAATGATACGACATTCAGCATAGAAAACATCCAGAGAACGACAAGCGCAGGGGTAGTAACAACCAGTAGTAATTTTTCGGTAACGAAGCCTGCAAATACGGAATATCGGTTTATCAATGAAGCGTTTGATATTGACTGGAGTGCTTATTCAAACTATCGTTTGCAATATAATTCCGGTGATTCTGCGGATATTACCTTCGAGGTAACGAACGGAGAGAATGCATCCGGTATGGATTCCTTTGTCTTTTATCTGGCAAATAATAATACGAGTGCAAGTACGGTATCTACAAATATCAGAACCTATTATTATGATTATGCAGTTACTTTTACGGATATCAATGGAAATACTGCAACCACAGATATGGCAGAGGGAGTGGGTTATGATTCAGGCGAATCGGATTATATGGAAAAATCAAAGCAGGTGGTTGCTGTGCCGGATGGGTTGGATTCACACATCACTTCGATTCAGCTTCATATTAAGTTTAAAAAATATACTTATAAGGATGGAGCCGGAAACATAAAAGAAGCCACAAATACAGGCTACATTTATTTCAGGGGATTTGGCTGGATTCCGGAGGGACAGACAGCTATGCAAAAAATGGCGGCCGGAGTACATTCTTCTGCTACGCAATCGTTTTATGACAGAGGAAATAATTCGCAGAACTATTACACGCAGTTAATGATTGATAATAGCGGCAGCCAGCCATATGTCTATCTTCCGTATAATTATAATCAGGGATTTTATATGACTTATGATGGTAATGACCCGATTGGCGACACATATTATTTTGATTTGTCGGATTACAGTGATTCAGTGACTGCCGGTAAAAATTCAGGAAGCCGTATTGATACCTATCTTGATATCGATCCGAAGTTTGTTGCATTGACAGAGGAGGTTTGTACAGTTTACCAAAAACTGTCAGCACCGAAAAATTTAAAGATGACAGATTCTTATTCCAGTCTGCATTTTAGCTGGAATAAGGTTCTGAATGCATATGGATATGAAGTGTATTATACAATACAGAACACAAGAGGGGATACGGTCTTTACTTCGGATGTTGCATCCATTGGTAGTTTGCAGTTAACCTATAATGTAGAAATTGATAATCAATGGGCCTATGAAGGTAACCGAATCGTATTTTATGTCCGTGCAATCAATGCGTACCATCCGGCACATGATGATGTGGCAGATGCAGATTATGACAGCGAGTTTGACAAGTATGATTCGGACTGGGCAAGTATCGAAGGTGTGACAATTAAGAAAACGCTGCCAAAGCCACAGGTACATATGGAGATTGTTGCGGGCAACCGTACGACCTTTGTTCTTGATAACTATGAGGAGTATGTAGAAGAAGGATGCACAGACTGCACGATTGTCGTGCAATATAACGGTAAGGATTACAGCTGGAATGTGGCTGAGACCGGAAAGTATAGAATTCCACAGACTGTCTCTGCCGCACAGACGACATATACTTATTATGCGAAACCGAACGAAGCATTGCAGGAAATGTATACGACTTCTGCGATATACAGGCAGTTTGGTGAGGGGCACGGAAATAACAATCTGCCAAATAGTGATTGTTATTGTAGCACGTCGTTTAACGGGTTTTATGGTACGGAGGCTGATAGCATGGAGTACAGGATTGTATTTACACTGTCCAGCCTTGATACGTATCTGATGACGGATATTACTGCATATGATGAAGCGGTAGGGGCAACTGTTGTATATGACTCAGAAATCACACACGCGGCAAACAGTTACAGCGGAGGAGGAACACTCAAGCTGACGTCGACCTTAAAGAATCTGCCGGAGGAATGGTTTGCAGAGGATAAAACAGATAAGATTACGGTTCGTGCATACCCATATCATTCCCAGTATGATATGATTTACTATGGTCATGATGTGGCGGAGGGAATTAAATTAGACGGAACAGTCGAAGAAAACCGGGCGATTCTTGCAGACATATATGATGATGCATATTTTGCAGCCGATGCGGATGCCCCGGTATCAAATTGTATCTGGGATGCACAGACGAATGACTTGAAGAGCGGTTATCTTCTTCAAAAGCAGGAGGATGGTACCTATAATGTTATCTACAGTTCTGTGATTGAATTATCACAGACAGCTGCGGCCGAGCGCAGAGAGGTGAACGGAGAATCTTATAGAGAGTATTATAAATACGACGTATATTATCGTATTTACAGTGATATGGCAGCGGAAACGGCAGATGCGATTGCAGTGAACTCTGCGGATTTCCAGGAATCCTACTGGTCCAGAGCTCTGTCAAATTACAATACCTACTATAATACTACAACTAACAGCAATGAACTGAAATATGTGCAGGAAGTTCAGGCAGCTCCGATTGTGGAGAATGAGGTTTTGTCAACGGTTGACGAGAACGGGCACACGGAATATACATTTAAGTGGGATACCTATTATCAGGATACGGCATGCTGGAACGGGTCTATCTATAACAATAACAATATGAAGTACCTGACGAATGCGGATGCCGGATTGTTTGCAACATGGGATGCATATTGTGAAAAATTCAATCAGGCGGGACTTGCAAATACAGTTCCTTCAAACAGTGACGGCACAGCACGTTCAAATATGCTCAGACTTATGAATGCTTACTATAACAGCTACAGTACTGCATCCTATCGGGTTGATTTGATTGGTACAACGCTGGACAGAAAGGAAGTTGTTCTTGATACAATTAATGTAGACAGCCCGACAGCACTTGGGACAATGAGCGGTA
>CAMAMD010000009.1 GCA_945836785.1 uncultured Clostridium sp. | reverse complement strand
TTTCAGCTCCTCATAGGTTTCCACCTGATTTATTCTCGCACGTAGCTTTGCCGAATCCGGTAATCCCTGCGTATACCATGCCACATGTTTTCTCATTTCATGAATACCTGTAAACTCTCCCTTATACTGCACCATCATTCCCGCATGTCGGAGCATCATGGCATGAATCTCCTTTATATCCGGCTTTTCCAAATGTCTGCCGGTTTCAAGATAATACTTAATATCACGAAACATCCATGGATTTCCCTTGGCAGCCCGTCCAATCATAACACTGTCGCAGCCTGTTTCTTCTTTTATTTTTACAACATCCTCGCCACAGCACACATCCCCGTTTCCTATAACCGGAATCTTTACACATTCTTTCACAAGACGGATCACATTCCAGTCAGCATGTCCCTGATAATACTCCTCTCTCGTTCTGCCATGCACCGCTACAGCTGAAGCACCGGCTTCCTCCGCTATCTTTGCCACCTCCGGTGCATTGATGCTGTCTCTGGTAAAACCGGCTCTGATTTTCACTGTGACAGGAAGCCTGCAGGTGTGAACCATGGCATCCACAATTTCACCAATCAATGCCGGAGTTTTCATCAGGGCCGAGCCTTCCCCATTATTTACAATCTTTGGAACCGGACAACCCATATTGATATCAATAAAAGAAAATCCTCTGTCTTCAATCCGTTTGGCCTGCTCCGCCATAAGTTTTGGTTCACTGCCAAACAGCTGAACACCCACAGGTTTTTCCCTTTCGTCAGTCATGAGCAGCGGTTCCGTATTTTTATTATTGTAGTACATACCCTTTGCACTGATCATCTCTGTATACAGAACATCACATCCCTGTTCCTTACATAAGAGACGAAATGGCAGGTCACAAATACCTGCCATTGGCGCCAGTATGATTTTATTTCTAAAATCCATCTGTAAAAACTCCTGTTTACTGTTTTTCATATATCAGCCTGAGACCCTGAAGTGTCAGATTCGGATCATAAACATCAATCGTATCCGTATTTTCGGATATCAGTTTTCCCAGTCCTCCGGTCGCAACTACCTTAATGTTCTCAAGGCCTGATGCTTCTTTCATCTTACGGATAATATACTCCGTCTGACCGATATAGCCATAAAAAATACCTGCCTGCATACTCGAAACTGTATCCTTTGCCAAGATTGTGTCCGGTTTTCTGATTTCTATCTCAGGCAGCTTTGCCGCACCGTTCCACAAAGCGCTTGCTGCCAGTCTGATTCCCGGAGACGTGACACCTGAATGAAAACTTCCGTCCTCCAAAACCAGATCGTGCGTTGTAGCAGTTCCAAAATCAATTACTATAACAGGTCCCCCATAAAGTTCGTAAGCAGCCACCGCATCTACCAGACGGTCAGCGCCAAGTGCTTTCGGATTTGGAATCAACACGTTGATCCCTGTCTTAATCCCCGGTGCC
Source organism: uncultured Clostridium sp. (assembly GCA_945836785.1). Next base: position 13,722 of record CAMAMD010000009.1, on the reverse strand, counting down.
ACAATAATCGGATTCACATGAAGATACTTTATGATACCACTGTTCAAAGAATGCATTACATTCGGAACAACGGATGCAATAATAACCGCATCGATATCCGAAAGTTTCATCCCTTTCAGGCTCACCCAATCACCAAATAACATTCCATATTCATCTGACGTACGCGAAATTCCGGTTGTCATACGAAATGTATTTATCAGTTTATCTCCGTCGAACAGTCCTACCGTTATATTTGTATTTCCTACGTCTATCGCAAATAACATATTTCTACCTCAATATATCCCATCAAAAAAATGCCTGAAAGTATTGTTCAAGTTGCTCAAACAATTCTTTTTTCTCATTTCGCAACTGTTTTATCTTAAGTGCACTTCCAATCTCATCATATAATATGTCTTCCTCATCTGCCTGAGTCGTAATCTGAAGATTTCCTTCTTCATCAAATTCCAGCAAGACGACGCCCCCTACATCCTCTGTAAAGAGTACACACATAATCTGCAGTTCCTTTTTGACTGCATCCGGGAGCCCCTCGAAATCCTCATTCAGATAATATTTCTGTGTATATTTTGATGCACTGCAAAGTACAATATGATCCTGATACATAACATCACCTGCTTCTATCAACCTATGACATCTGCCATGTCATACATACCCGCCGGCTTTCCTGCCAAAAATTTGCCGGCCTCCACTGCACCCTTGGCAAAAACAGATTTGGAATATGCGGTGTGCTTGATTTCAATCACCTCATCCATACCGGCAAAAATAACCTCATGTTCGCCAACGATTGTTCCACCTCTGACAGCAGAAATGCCAAGTTCCTTTTTGCCTCGTTTTTGTCTTACCTGCGAGCGGTCATACACATATTCATATTCGTTGTTTCTTGCCTCATTAATGGAATCGGCTAATGCAAGTGCTGTTCCTGACGGAGCGTCAACCTTCTGATTATGGTGTTTCTCCACAATTTCAATATCAAAGCCTGCCGGTGCGAATACATTTGCAGCTTCCTTGAGCAGCTTCATGATTGTATTGATTCCGAGACTCATATTGGCAGATTTCAGTACTGCCACTTCCTGAGATGCCTGCCTTACCTTATTAAGCTGCTCCGGGCTTAAACCCGTAGTACATAAAACAACCGGAATTTTTTTTGCAACCGCATATTCCAGCAACTTATCAACCGCTGCTGCTGCCGCAAAATCTATAATTACATCTGCTTCCACATTACAATCATTGATATCTGTAAAAACAGGATATCCGTTTTGTCTGTTGTCCACTACATCAACACCTGCAACGATTGTTGCATCAGCATCATCCCTGCATATACCAGTGATGACCTGCCCCATTTTACCGTTGCAGCCATGCATGATTATCCTTGTCATAGCAAATTATTCCTCCTAAAGAATATCACTTTCTAAAACTCAATACCAAAATCCCGCATTGCTTTCTCCAGCTTTTCGGCATTGGCAGGTTCCATCTCAGTCAAAGGCATACGAAGGGTTCCGCCACAGAATCCCATCAAAGATACCGCTTTCTTAACAGGAATCGGATTTACTTCACAGAACAAAGCATCACAGAGTGGAATTGCTTTAAGCTGAATATCGCAGGATCCTTTCACATCCCCGTCCAGATATTTCTGAACCATATCATGGGTCTGTTCCGGAGCAATATTTGCCAGTACTGAAATAACACCCTTTCCTCCCAATGACAGGATTGGCACAACCTGATCATCATTTCCTGAATATAAATCCAGGCATCCATCTGCGAGGCTCATAAGCTTTGCAACCTGTGACAAATTACCTGTTGCCTCTTTAATTGCTACTATATTTTCCACATTCTTTGCCAAATATACTGCTGTTTCCGGCTGAATATTTGTTCCGGTTCTGCTCGGCACATTATACATGATAATAGGAAGTGAAACACTGTTTGCAACTTCTGTATAATGTTTAATCAAACCTTTCTGTGTTGCTTTATTATAGTATGGTGTTACAACCAAAAGTCCGTCTACACCATATTTTTCTGCTTCCTGCGAAAGATAAATAGCTGTTTCCGTACAGTTTGAACCTGTTCCTGCCACAACAGGAACACGCTTATTCACCACTTCCGCACAGAATTTAATACAATCCAGATGTTCCTCATGAGAGAGTGTTGATGATTCACCGGTTGTTCCACATACAACGATACAATCCGTTCCATGTGCAACCTGATACTCAATCAAATCTCTGAATTTATCATAATCCACATCTCCATTTTCTTTAAACGGGGTGACAATCGCCACACCTGAGCCGGTAAAAATAGCCATAATTTTTCCTCCTTAAATTTTTATTATGTAGTAAAAAAGGCTGGCACCGAAGTGCCAACCTGAAATAAATCCCTTATTATCCCATCAGTAGCACTCCATCTTGCGATGACAGTCATACAGTTATTCACTGCACACCCAGGAATCCAAAGCTCAGACATCTGTTTTCCTTCGGCAATATCCCCTTTCCTCCATGTTCCGCTGATCTGAGTCATCCCACAGAGTACTGATAAATACCGCAACCTCTACTATAAATATTTGTTTATATATGCCTACATAGCTTAAGCCGTATTATAGCACCATGCAAAATATATGTCAATCTATTCCAGACATTCCATTTTACTTACCGAAACTTCATAGGCAACCTTATTTACAATCTCATCATTTCCGATTTTCTTCTGGTACTCCCTGCTCTGGATTCTACCCCATACAGCCACATGTTCTCCCACAGCCAGTTTCCCGGCGAACCTGGCATTTCTGCCCCAGCATATACACGGAATATAGTCAGACTTTCCATAGGCACGATTTACAGCGAGCAATATGTCTGCAATCTCCCTGCCGAGCGGCGTCATCCTATAAATCGGTTCCTTACATATGTAACCATCCAGATAAATCTGGTTCGGCTTATTCTCTCTGTCATCCTCCTCAGGCAAAACCTCTATCTCACGCACAAACACAGACAGAATCAGGCGATTCTTATTTTCCTCGTGCTTGTTGTAAGACCGGAACTGCCCCTTTGCCAAAACCTTCTCACCAATATGAGAATGTTCCACATCAAATAACCTGTCGGATACCATAAGCGGTATTACATCGTGTGCGTCGCTTAATCTGCTGACAATCAGATCCACCATATAAAAACCTTCTCCGAAAATCTCATGGCTGAATCTGAAATCTGATACGATTTCTCCTGCTACTACTACCTGATTGTTGTTTAAAATCTTCTCTGTCATATATTTCCTCCTTCATAATTCCCACGAAGCAAAGCCTTCGTGCCCTGCAGACCATCCAGTAAATCATGTCTCCCCTTATGACCTGCAAAGTATTCTCCCACGGTGCTTTTTGTCACACCGAAGTTCATGTACATAGAAAATATATTCACCCTTGTATTTATTTATGACAATTTTTTTTAAATTTTCTCTGCCTCAACACCTCATAGGCAATTACCGTGGTTGAAACAGCGGCATTTAGTGACTCAACCTGTCCCATCATAGGAATTTTTATTAATTTGTCAGCGGTTCCTGCAATTTCATCAGACAAACCTTTTCCTTCATTACCAATCAAAAATCCACAGGCTCCTACAAACTCCGTGTCATAAAGATTATCACCATCCAGATGTGCACCGAATATCGTTACACCATTTTGTCTCAAAAAGTCCATATCGTCCGAAAGCTGCTCTGACACATATACCGGCACCCTGAAAATGGAGCCCATGGTAGAACGAACAACTTTAGGATTATACAAATCCACAGAATCGCTGCTTACGACAATTCCTGTCGCGCCTGCCCCCTCCGCCGTTCTTATGATAGTTCCCATATTTCCGGGATCCTGCAAACGCTCAATGATAAGTAAAAATGGATTTTCCACCGTACAAAACGCCTCCAGTTTACACTGTTCCATCCTTACCAGTGCCATGATTCCCTGCGGTGTACCCGTGTCTGACATGCTGCGAAATACAGCGTCTGCCACAATCACCGGTTCCTTGTCGGGATACTGCCGAAGTTCCTCTGCATACCGCTCTACACTGCTCTGTGCAATGAAAATACTGTCCAGGTTCTGTGCCGGTATCTCCCGGAACATGCGGATTCCCTCTACCACATACAATTGTTTTTTCTTTCGTTCAGTGGCAGATTTTATCAGTTTTTTTATTTCTTTCACCCTGTCATTCGACGCCGAGCTAATTAACATATGCTCCTCCATTTCCGCAATCTTTCTATTTATCCGGCTTCCGGTTTCTCACAAAGACGTTATCCTCTCCCCATTCATGCTTGAGTCTCTCCACCAATGCACTGTCCGCAAGCACTCTATAACGGTCACCCATCCGTTTCATGGTTCTTTCCGCCGGTGTTCCATCTGTTCCCTGCTTTTGCATAATCATGACATAACAGATGCTTCTGCCCGGATGTTCCTGCAAAATTTGTAGAAGTCTCTGCTCATTTGCCTCAAAGTCCTGCATAGTATAAAAACGTATCCACAATTCCTTGTCTTCCGCATCCATATCCTGCCTGATTTCATCAAAGGTATACAGCTCTGAGAGCAACAGCTTTCCTTCGTCCTCCGTCACGGAGGCATTCCCTTTGATCAGAACCTTGCTGTCCTTAATCAGTTTTTCTTTATATCGGTTGTAATCCCGCGGGAAAACCACCACCTCAACCGTGCCGTATAAATCCTCTAACGTAATAAATGCCATATTATCACCATTTCTGGTAGTCTTAACCGTTATGGCCTCAATCATGCCACCCAATGTATACGGAATTTTATCTCTGACCTTAAACTGTCCCGTCTCCTCATCCGGCTGAAAATCTGTTGATCTGGCATTGACACGTTTTTCAATAATATCCATATAATCGTCCAACGGATGTCCACTGATGTAAATGCCAAGCATCTCCTTTTCCTTTGCCAGCAGATCTTCCCTGGAATATTCGCCCACATCCGGGTATTGTACCTGAAATTCTGCCTTTTCCTCCTCGCCGAGGAAATCGAGCAAAGACATCTGCCCTGTCATGGCATTCTTTTTATCCTGTCCCACCTGCTCCAGTATTCTCGGATATACCATCATCATCTGCTTTCTCGTATGACCGAAACTGTCAAAAGCACCTGCACCGATAAAGCTCTCGATTGTACGCTTGTTTGCCTCCTTGTTGCTGAGACGGCTTGCAAAATCCTCAAGACTCTGAAACGGCCCTGATGACTCTATCTCTTCACGTATAATATCCGTAACACCGTCGCCCACACTCTTCACCGCAGACAAACCATAGCGGATGGCATTTCCCGATACGGAGAAATCTCCTCTGCCGTCATTGATATCAGGCGGTAAAATCCGAATTCCCATTGTGCGGCAAGTCTGTATGTAAGCCGAAACTTTGCCGGAATTTTCTTTTACAGACGAAATGAGTGCAGCCATAAACTCTACCGGATAATGACATTTTAAATATGCCGTCTGATATGCCACCACCGCATATGCTGCCGCATGAGACTTGTTAAACGCATATTTTGCAAAATCCGTCATCTCATCAAAGACCTTGTTTGCAATCGCCTCGCTGATGCCACGATTGATACAGCCCGGAACCCCTTCCTCCTCATTTCCGTAAACAAAATTCTGACGCTCCTTTTGCATCACATCCGCCTTTTTCTTGGACATGGCACGACGAACCAGATCACTCCGGCCTAATGTATATCCGGCCAGTTCCATTACAATCTGCATAACCTGCTCCTGATATACGATACATCCGTATGTCGGTGCCAATATTTTCTCAAGCTCAGGCGTGTCATAGGTAATCTCCTCAGGATGCTCCTTACCCTTGATATACAGCGGAATAAAATCCATAGGGCCCGGCCGATACAGGGATATTCCTGCAATAACATCCTCAATATTAGCCGGCTTCAGTTCTTTCATGAAGTTCTTCATTCCTGCACTCTCAAGCTGGAATACGCCCTCCGTTTTACCGGCGGAAATCATTTCATAAACCTCTTTATCATCAAAATCCAGATGATCTATGTCAATATCAATTCCATGATTCTCCTTTATATGTCTGACAGCATTTTGTATGACAGTCAATGTTCTGAGTCCAAGGAAATCCATCTTGAGCAGTCCCAGCTCCTCAATCGTAGTCATATTGTACTGCGTTGTGATTGCGTCCTCACTGCCCCTGGAAAGAGGAACATACTCGTCTATCGCTTCCCTGCCAATCACAACACCCGCCGCATGCATGGAGGAATGTCTTGGAAGTCCCTCCAGCTTGATTGCCATGTCAACTAATCTGGCAACATCAGTATCATTATCATACAATTCTTTAAATTCTTTACTGCTCTCTAATGCTTTTGGTATCGTCATGCCAAGGTCATTCGGTATCGCTTTTGCAACCTTATCACACAGACCATATGGCAGATTCATGGCACGTCCTACATCCCGGATACACATCTTTGCAGCCATCGTTCCGAACGTGACAATCTGCACGACTTTTTCCTTTCCGTATTTACGCACCACATAATCAATAACCTCCTGTCTTCGTTCAAAACAGAAATCAATATCGATATCGGGCATGGTGACACGTTCAGGATTCAGAAATCTTTCAAACAGCAGATTATATTTGATTGGATCTATATTGGTTATTTCCAGGCAATAGGATACGATACTTCCCGCCGCAGAACCACGCCCCGGCCCCACAGCGATCCCGTGCTCCTTTGCATAGTGAATAAAATCCCACACAATCAGGAAATAATCCACATATCCCATATTTTTAATTGTATTAAGCTCATAGTCAAGCCTGTCCTGCAACTCTTTTGTGACAGGATTATACCGTTTTTTCAAGCCCTGCTGACACAGTTCATTCAGATAGGAATACGCATCATAGCCCTCCGGCACATCATAGGCAGGCACCTTCTGTTCGCCAAACACAATCTCAACATTACACATGTCGGCAATTTTATTTGTATTTTCAAGTGCCTCTTTTGCATACGGAAACAATGCTTCCATCTCGTCCGGAGATTTCAGATAATACTGCCCGCCCTCATAACGCATCCTGTCCTCATCCGTCACGATTTTTCCAGTCTGAATGCACAACAGGATATCATGTGCCTCAGCATCCTCTGCCTTTATGTAATGGGAATCATTGGTGACTACCATCGGAATCCCCGTTTCCTGTGAGAGACGCATAATCCCCGCATTCACCGTCCTCTGTTCCGGTATGCCATGATCCTGCATCTCCAGATAATAGTTGCCCTCTCCAAATATCTCCAGATGCCTGAGTGCTGCCTCTTTTGCTTTCTCATATTCATTTCTTCTGAGTGCAGTTGCTACTTCTCCGGCCAGACAGGCAGACAGAGCAATCACACCCTCACTGTAGGTACGAAGTACCTCCATATCGACCCTCGGCTTATAATAATACCCTTCGGTAAAACCTCTGGTCACAATCTTGGATAAGTTCTTATATCCCTGATTGTTTTTCGCAAGCAGCACCAAATGATAATAGCGTTCCTCTCCCTTTGTAACCTCACGGTCAAACCTGGAACCCGGTGCCACATAGACTTCACAGCCGATAATCGGCTTGATTCCCGCTGCCTTGGCTGCTTTATAAAAATCAATCGCACCATACATGACACCATGGTCGGTGATGGCCAGTGACTTCATGCCAAGCTCCTTTGCCCTTGCAACCAGCTCCTTGATTTTTGCAGAACCATCCAGCAAACTATATTCCGTATGCACATGCAAATGTGTAAAATCCATCTTTTAACCTTTCCCCATCTTCGTTGTGTTATCCAAACTCACTTTATGATCAAAAAAAATATTGTAAAAAAGGAAACCACCGGGACATTTTTTCCACTCTGAGCGGTATCACTTCCTTGTTCTTAATATAGCGAAATGTGTATTCCTCACCCTTATCCGCCAGCATTTTAAGATATTTTTCCAACAGCTTTTTGGATGCAGGATGCAGGAGCTTTCCGGCTCTGCCACGCATATAATATTCCAAAGGCTGTCTCTGGTTATAATTATCTTTATTATATATCTTACATGCGGCAATGCGGTCACAGAACATCTCTATCACGTATTCTTTCGGCATCTCCATACCGACAAGTCCCTTGGATTTATCTACACTGTAATCAATCCAGTACTCCAGATGATGTTTATTTCTCCCTTTATGATGCAGCCACGAGGAGGTATAGCCTTTATCCTCTCTCTCCGCATCATTCGGGCTTCTGTTTCCTTGGTAATACTTTGCCCCCACTGAAAATTCAGTCCATGAATATTTGGACAAATCATGTAAAATTCCCTGTTTGTACAAACCGACAGCAAAGCAATGCTGTAATACGAGTGCCTTATGCCGGTTAATCGTTTTTAAATGTTCCAGCCACTTCACAAACGTCACTTCCTTTTTTAATTCTGTTCGTCTTGTCATTTATCTGCTATTGATATCATATATGAGCCATCTCATACGAAAAATCATTTCCCACAAATTTCTATCTGACACATTTTCATAGCTGACAGTGCATTTTCATGGCTCTCCGGTGTAACCCCTGCCGAACATTCCGCAACGACTGCTACCCTGGCTTCCGGCAGTGCCGCCTTTATAAGCATGGCATTGGATATCACACAGATATCCGTGCACAATCCAAGCAGCGTAATATCTTCATACCCCTGTTCTGCCACATAACGCATAAGTTCCACACTTCCAAATGTAGGTTTGTCAAAGATTTTTCTTCCCTCTGCATATTCCGCCAGCTCAGAGCAAATCTGCCAGCCCTCTGTGTCCTCAATGCAATGCACCACCGGAAGTTTTTTCCCCTCCTGCGTATCCATGTAGTCTTCGTGATGCGTATCCCGTGTAAATACGATATCCATCTGCTCCTGTTTTGCCTTTTCGATATATTCTTTTACAGCCGGTACAATGGTCACAGCCTCCTGCGTACCCAAAGTGCCATCAATAAAATCATTCTGCATGTCAACAACCACTAACAACTTGTTCATATAAAACCTCCTGTCCACACAATCCACCTATGACATCACTTTCAGTTCTCACAAAATACAGATTCCAATCCAGGGGTAACCGTAATATGATTGTTTTTATCTATAAACACCGCCTCTGCCTCATACTTTTCAAGTATCGGCAGTGATTTCTCGTATCCCAGCACAAAGCATGCCGTAGATAAAGCATCACTGTATAAACCATTTGCACATACCACAGTTACGGAGGAAAGTCCTGCATCCGCCGGATAACCTGTTTTGCGGCTCAATATATGGTGATACCGTACTCCATCCACCATAAAAAATTTTTCATAATCGCCGGATGTAGAAATACAGATATATGTTTTCGGCGGAAATGACAGATAGCCTATCATATCATCCTGACTACCTTTCGGGTTTCTAATGCCAATCTTCCAGTCGGTACCGTCATTTTTTTCTCCGTAAACCAATATACTGCCTCCCACACTGACGATTGCACCATTCACGTCCTGCTCCTTCAAATAATCTCTCACCATATCCAATGCATAACCCTTGCCGGTTGCACCCAAATCAATGGTTCTGTCACCCGTACCGATTATAACCCCATTTTCCGACAATTGAATACTTTCATATCCAACATCCTCCAATGCATCTTTTATTGCATTTTCATCCGGCACGGTAAAGCTTTCACTGTCCGCACCCTCTATATTCCACACCTGTGCCAGCGGTCGTATCGTAATATCCAAAGCCCCATCACTGTCATGGCATATCTGAAGGGACTCATCTAATGCCTGATATAAAACATCACTTACATGATATATCTCCTCCGGTTGATAATTATGATTTAACGTATACAACTCGGAACCGGCAGTCCTCCAAGACACTATCTCTTCATCCAAAGTCTTAATCACATCCATCAAACCGGCACTATATTCTTCCGCCTTTCCGCTGTCATCATATACGCTTGCACGCACCGAGGTTCCCATCGCAAAATCATAAAACGTATAAGCTCCCTTCGTATATAATGCATCGGATGATACGCTATCCTGCCCTTTACCCGACAGGTTTTCGCTGGCGATACGATACGCCAGTATCAACACGATAGACAGTGCAATCATTTTTAGCAATGTCACCATTTTCTTTTTCATTGTGTTCCTATCCCTGATATATAATCTGATTTATTTTGCCTTACTGTATCAAAGTACCTTTTCAGTGATGATATCCTTCCATTTTCTTTGTAATATCATCCATCCTCTCTTTTAGTTTGCTGTAATCTTTCGCATTTAATGCATCTGACGCTTTCAGTTCCTCCAACCGCTCTGCAGCTTTTTTTCTCGCACCGATAGCTAAATCCTTGTAGTTATTTTCCAAATTAATCTGTATTTCATGAAAAAGCTGTTCCATCTCTTTTTTTGCCTGTTTTGATTTGGATTGAAACATTCCGATGCCTCCTTTGTACTTCTATCACATAGATAGTATTTATTATAGCATTTTCATTTTTTCATTTCAACGAAATCTCCCATGAAACCCGATTGCACAGTATCAAAACAAATTTCATTGCACCACATGATTTTTTCTGATAAAATATGTTCGATTTTCTAATACAAAGGAGGATTCATCATGATACTTGCCTGCCAGAGCATTTCAAAAGCATTTGGTGTCAAACAAATCCTGAGGGATGTATCATTTCACATAGAAGAGAAAGAAAAAATTGCCATTGTCGGCATCAACGGTTCCGGAAAATCCACGCTGCTTAAAATCATCATGGGTGAAGAAAGCGCTGATGAAGGGCAGGTCGTTATCTCAAAAGGTATCACAATCGGCTATCTGTCCCAGCATCAGGATATTTCCTTTGATAACACAATCTACGCAGAAATGCTTGAGACCAAGAAATATATCACGGATATGGAAACAAAAATACGTGCTTTAGAGCACGAAATGAAGAATCTGAGCGGTGACGAGCTGGCTCGTGTACTGGAGGAGTACAACAGGCTCCAGGCTGCCTATGACCGTGAAAACGGATACGCCTATGAAAGTGAAATTACAGGCGTCCTGAAAGGTCTCGGCTTTGACAAATCCGATTACGACAGACACATTAATACCCTGTCCGGCGGTCAAAAAATGCGGATTGCATTGGGGCGTCTTCTGCTGACCAAACCGGATATCATTATCCTGGATGAGCCTACAAACCATCTTGACATGGCGTCTATTGCCTGGCTGGAAGGATTTCTCGCAAACTACCAGGGAGCCGTCATCATTGTCAGCCACGACCGATATTTTATTGATAAAATTGCCACCAGGATTATAGAAATTGATAACACAAAAGCACATATCTACCACGGAAACTATTCCTACTATGCCGGCAAACGGGCAGAGATTCGTGCCACGCAGATGAAAGCATACCTGAACCAGCAGCAGGAAATCAAGCATCAGGAAGAAGTTATCGCCAAACTCAAGCAATTTAACCGCGAAAAATCCATTAAGCGGGCCGAAAGCCGAGAAAAAATGCTGGATAAAATCGAACGTCTGGAAAAACCGACTGAGGTTGCTTCTGAAATGCGCCTGTCCCTCACCCCTTCCGTGGAAAGCGGAAATGATGTGCTCACCATCACCGGTTTATCCAAGAAATTTGGAGAAAATACACTTTTTTCTAACCTTAATATAGAGGTAAAAAGAGGAGAACATGTTGCTCTGATCGGTGCAAACGGAACCGGAAAAACCACTATTTTGAAAATCATAAACCGCCTTGTGCCAAAGGATGATGGAATCATCTCCCTTGGCTCTCGGGTTCGCATCGGCTACTATGATCAGGAACATCAGGTATTATCCTTACACAAAACCATTTTTGAGGAGATATCCGACGCATATCCTGATTTGAATAATACCCGCATCCGCAATGTACTGGCAGCATTTTTATTTACAGGGGAAGATGTGTTTAAGAAAATCGGGGACTTAAGTGGCGGTGAACGGGGTCGTGTTTCACTGGCAAAGCTGATGCTCTCTCCTGCAAATTTTCTGATTCTGGATGAGCCAACCAACCATCTTGACATCCAGTCCAAAGAAATACTGGAGGAGGCAATCAGAAATTACACGGGAACCGTACTCGTTGTCAGCCATGACCGTTACTTTATCAACCGGATATCCACCCGGATTATTGAATTAAAGAATCAAAAGCTTTACTCATTTATCGGAAACTATGATTATTACGAAACACATCGAGATATCGTATATGATGCCGATGTTAATCATAAGACAGCACAGGGAGTCACACCTTCTGCATCAGCATCGGTCAACGAAGCATCGAACAAGGAAGCATACCTGAAAAACAAGGAAGAACAGGCAAAACTCCGCAAACGCGAAAATGACCGAAAGAAAACCGAGAACAAAATTGCCGAACTTGAAGCAAAAATTGAAACTATCGATGAACAAATAAACGCACCTGAAAATGCTACCAATTCAGCTAAACTCGGAGAGCTTTCAGCAGAACGCGAGGCACTTGACACAGAACTCATGGAACTGTACGAAGCATGGGATTCCCTATGCTCATAAGTAAATCAAAGGGCTACCTTCCGACCATATGACATAGATATGGGTATAACCCGGAAAACTCGCTCTCGCTCGTTGCTCACGCAGCGGTACTAAGCTCCGCATAAAAGCATCAGGCTTTACAACTTACACTTTGTGTATTGTAAAGCCTGATGCTTTTATACCTCGCTAAGTGCCGGCGCTCACAAACGGTTTTCCTATGTTATACCCATATCCATGTCGTATGACCGGAATGAGGCAGCCCCTTGATTTACTTTACGATATATCGAGTTCTACCGGACAATGGTCAGAACCCATGATTTCTGTATGAATTGCCGCCCCTTTGAGCCTGTCCTTCATATCTTCGGAGACCAGAAAATAATCGATACGCCATCCTGCATTTTTCTCCCGTGCCTTGAAACGATAGGACCACCAGGAATATATCTGTTCCTGGTCAGGATAAAAATATCGGAATGTATCAATAAATCCTGAATCCAGAAGCTCTGTCATCTTTGCACGCTCCTCGTCGGTAAAACCGGCATTGTTACGATTCGTCTTGGGATTTTTCAAATCTATTTCTTTGTGGGCCACGTTCATATCACCGCATACGATCACAGATTTTTTTGTTTTTAATTCTGTGAGGTAACTTCTGAAATCATCCTCCCACTTCATTCTATAATCCAGTCTTGCAAGCTCGTTCTGTGAATTTGGAGTATAAACCGTTATCATGTAAAAATCCGGATATTCCAGGGTAATTACACGACCCTCATGGTCATGCTCATCTATACCAAGACCATAAGAAACGGATATTGGTTCCTCCTTAGCAAATATGGCAGTGCCCGAATACCCTTTTTTCTCTGCATAATTCCAATACGCATGATAGCCATCCGGTGCAAACTCTATCTGCCCCTCAGACAGCTTTATCTCCTGCAGGCAGAAGAAATCCGCATCCTCACTGTCAAAAAATTCTTTAAAACCTTTATTCATACATGCCCTGATGCCATTTACATTCCATGAAATTAACTTCATATCTGCTCCTTGTCTTTATATCATGTCGCCTGTCGGCTCCATGGAGTTTTTTCGCATTATGCCGATGAACGCAAGCGTTCATCGTCGCAATGCTCATTATATCATGTCGCCTGTCGGCTCCATGGAGGTTTTCGCATTATGCCGATGAACGCAAGCGTTCATCGTCGCAATGCTCATTATATCATATTTCTAAAAATGACTGAATGCCAAAACTACACCG
>CAMAMD010000008.1 GCA_945836785.1 uncultured Clostridium sp. | reverse complement strand
TAAGTAAAATAAAAGATGGACTTAAAAATAAATATCGAAAAGCCCAAAAAGTTTTAGATAATTAGAAAACGCATTTTTGATGGAACAGAGGGATGGACATGAAGGAACCGGTTATATCAACGAAAGCAGAGACTTTGCTTTCCTTGAAAGATATCGTACAAAAATCGTATATTGAAGATATTGCAGTGGTATATGTCAGAGATTTTTTGCATAATAAAACAGAAGTATTTCATAAGATTGCAGAACACTTTAAGGGGGCACAGATTGTTGTGCGAAGCTCATCCAAGAATGAGGACAGCATGGTAAGCTCCAATGCGGGACATTTTGAGAGTGTATTATGTGTAGACTCCGGGGATATGACTGCGGTTTTTGATGCGCTAACTACAGTTATGAATTCCTATATTGAGGGTGATGTGACAGAACAGGCACTTTGCGATATCATGGATGAGGAGATATTGGTGCAGCGTCAGGCAGAGCATATTGTTTTGTCAGGTGTCGTTTTCACGAGAGATATCATCTACAACCGACCATATTATATGGTTACCTATGATGACAATGGCAGCACAGATTCCGTGACCAGTGGACAGGCAGGAAAAACAAGATGGATTGCAAGAAATGTGTCCAGAGAATTTCTGGATGAACGTTTCTTAAAAGTAATTCAGGCTGTAAAAGAGATAGAGCATATTTTTTCTGATATTGAGGCATTGGACATTGAATTTGGAGTGAATGAAGAGGAACAGGTGATTATCTTCCAGGTAAGACCGCTTGCTGCGGTTATAGGGCATGCACGGGTTATGTCGGACAGGGATTTTATAGATACAAAGGCATATGCAAAGTGTAATTATCTGGATAAGAATCATATATTGTCTGATATGGCATATTGGAATCCGGCTGAGATTATCGGAACAAATCCGAGACCACTGGATTACTCCTTGTATCGCGAGCTGATTACAGCCCGTATATGGAATGAGGGATTGAGAGTTCTCGGATATACTGCAATAGATGATGACTTGATGCAGAAAATAGGCAATAAGCCTTATATTTCAGTCAATTATTGCTTTGAGGGACTGACACCGCAAAACCTTGATGAACAGTTAAAATATAAATTATTCTGTTATTACGAGGAGCAGTTGCGGGCGGATAAGACAGCACATGATAAAATAGAATTTGAAATCGTATTTAACAGTTATGATTTTATGACGGATATCCGTTTGAAAAAATTGTTACAGAACGGTTTTAGCGATACTGAGGTATGGCAGATCAGAAATTCGTTATTTGATTTAACAAAGCATGTGGTGGAATGTTATGATGCTATTTGTGATGAGGATATGAAGAGCCTGGAAGAGATGACGAATTTAAGACATGAAATCAGACGGCTTGTTCCTTTGACGGAAACAAATGTAATGAAGCTTTATAAGTATATTGAAGAGCTTCTTGAGTCAATTAAGCTTCATGGAACGCCACAGTTTACACGGCAGGCACGTTGTGCTTTTATGGCGAGAAGCTTTTGCAGGACACTGGTGGAAAGAGGATATTTTTCCCAGTCTGAGATGGATGCGTTTATGCTGTCAATCTCTACCGTTGCATCTGAATTTGAACGTGATTTTGACCGATACAGTCATGGCGAAATGACAAGGGAGGAATTCAATAAAATATATGGTCATCTGAGACTTGGAACATATGATATCAGAACAGATTGCTATCGGGATATGTTCTTTGATGTGAACGATGCACATTTGAATCATAAAAAGAAAGAGCCGGGGCAGGCAAAGCTGCTGGATGCGGAAAGATTAAGTCAGGCACTGGAGGATGCCGGAATCCATGTTACACCGGAAAAATTCATGGATTTCCTGATACGTGCAACGAAAAACAGGGAGTATTTTAAATTTGAATTTACCAAGTCTTTAAGCTTGATTTTGGATACAATCATTCATTTGGGTGACATGCTCGGAATTGCACGGGAAGATATGTCGTATCTGGAAATACAGGATCTGCTCAGCTATCACAGCCGTGATTCTTATATTCAGATTCTGGAACAGCGCAGGAGCTTATATCATGCAAACACATATCTGGTATTGCCGGAGGTCATATTCGGAGTGGGTGATATTGATGTGATTGATATTGATGAAGCGAGACCGAATTTTATTACAAACAAAAAGATTGAGGCCGATATTGTAAATCTGGATGAAGAGGATGGTACAGATATCACCGGGAAAATAGTGGTTGTAACAAAGGCAGATCCGGGCTATGACTGGATATTTACCAAGAACATAGCAGGGTTTGTGACGAAATACGGTGGTGCGGCATCGCATATGGCGATACGGTGTGCCGAATTTGGAATTCCGGCGGCAATCGGATGCGGAGAAAAGATTTTTTACAATGTAAGAATGATGCGACGCATGGAGCTTGATTGCGAAGAGGGTAAAATATCAGAAAAGTAAAAAGGATTGTGAAGCAGATGCCGAAAGAAATTGAAACAAAGCAGCAGGAGAAGAAGAAACTGGTCATATTGTGGCCGGGTAGAAATTATAGCTGTGATAAACCGTTGCTCTATTATGCTGGAAAAGTATTTGAAAAAAGAGGATATGATGTAATTGGATTGCGGTATCAGGCATTGCTTACGGGTGATAAGGATGATATTGAGGGTCTGATTGAGGAAGCAAAGCCGTATGTTGCACAGGAACTGAAAAATGTTGATTTCTCGATTTATGAGGATATTGTATTTGTATCAAAAAGCATGGGAACGGCATTGGCAGGATATTTTGAAGAGAAATTCCGTTTGAATGCGAGACACATTTTCCTGACTCCCGTGCAGGAAGCACTTCCTTATATGCGGATGGGTAAGTGTATTGTAGTTGCAGGCAAGGAGGACCGAATCCTGGAAAGCCGTAAACTGAAAATATATTGCGTGGAGCAGGACGTTCCGCTCAAACAGTTTGAGGAGGTCGGACATTCTCTGGAGCATCCGGATGATATGAATAAAACGTTTGCCATTCTCATGGTTATGATCCGGTTGTACAAGGAGTTTTAATTGATTTAATGATTTTCATGGTGTATAATGATTGCCAGAGATTATTACAGGATAAAAGGAGGATAAGAATGGGCTTTTTTAAAGATTTTAAACGTGATTTTGCCCAGGCCGTCAATGAACTTATGCCGGATAAGGATGAACTGGCAGAAGAGTATGATGACGAGGATATGGTGAACACATTTGATGAGAAGGATAACATGGATATCGCTCCTGAGGATATGCTCGAGGATTTAGACGATTTTAGGATAGATACAATTCATGAGGAAGCAGATGACACAGGCAAGTCAGCGCAACAGGAGAATGCTGAGCCGGATTATGAAAACGATCCTGATGTGAGTGAAAAAAATGCTTTTGATGAAATACCGCAGGCAGAAATCATCAGTGAACCGAAGGATGCGGTTGATGATTTGGAAGATATGGAAGAAAGTGCCGACACACAACTGGTTACGGAGATGCTGGTGGCTGAACCTGCTGTAGATGAGAAGGAAACGGAAAACGCCGAACCTGCTGATGAATTAAGTGCACTTGATGATTTGGATGAGCCTGATATGCAGGAGGGCATGGATGATGTAGAAGCGGTGGAACCTGAGTCGGAAGAAAATCCTATAGAGGCAGAAGATTTGCGCTCCGTCAATCTGAATCAGGATGTACAGGAGGCATTAATGATGCGTGAGAATGTCTCAGAGGAACCGGAGGAACAGGAGAATATGGAGGAAAATCATATGTCTGAGGTTGAGGCGAAGATAGAAAACCAGGAGCAGGATATCAATAGTATTTTGAATGATGATACAACCTATATTACAAAGGGAACAACTGTAAAAGGTAATATAGAGACAGATGGCGGTATTGATATTATCGGTACGGTTGAGGGAGATGTGCAGTGTGCCGGAAAACTGATTGTCGGAGGAAGTATCAAGGGGAATATCAAGGCAGGAGAAATATATGCGAATGCAGCTAAGCTTGAAGGCGATATTGTCGCTGAGGGCAGTGCCAAGATTGGTGTAGGCTCGGTGGTTGTGGGAAATGTTTCCGCTACTTCTGCCGTTGTCGCAGGTGCTGTGAATGGTGATATAGATGTGCAGGGACCTGTTATAGTCGATTCCACAGCGGTGATTATGGGAAATATTAAGTCACGTTCCGTTCAAATTAATAACGGTGCTGTTATCGAGGGATTTTGCTCCCAGTGTTATTCCGAGATTGACGTAAAAAGCTTTTTTGAGTAGGAGATATCGACATGGAGATGAAACGAGTATTGCTGAAACTGTCAGGTGAGGCTCTGGCAGGGGACAAGAAGACAGGATTTGATGAAAAAACGGTAATTGACGTTGCAAAACAAGTGAAGGGTGTTCTGGATCAGGGAATACAGGTGAGCGTCGTAATCGGTGGAGGAAATTTCTGGAGAGGAAGAACCTCTGAAAATATGGACAGAGTAAAGGCAGACCAGATTGGAATGCTTGCGACTGTGATGAACTGCATTTATGCGGCGGACATGTTCCGAACGGTTGGAATCAAGGCACATATTATGACGCCTTTTGCGTGCGGCAGTATGACCGAGCTTTTCTCGAAAGATAAGGCGGTTGAATATCTGGAACAGGGAGAGGTCGTGTTTTTCGCAGGAGGAACGGGACATCCGTATTTTTCTACTGATACAGCAACTGTCTTGATGGCAATTGAGATATGTGCGGATGTAATTTTGTCTGCAAAGGCGATAGACGGTGTGTACGATAGTGATCCAAAGATAAATCCAAATGCGAAGAAATTCGACAAAATGGATATCAGTGAAATAGTGGATAAAAAGCTTGGCGTCATTGATTTGGCGGCAGCAGTTCTTGCCATGGAAAATAAAATGCCTATGATGCTTTTTGGTTTAAATAGTGAAAATAGCATTATGAAAGCGGTTACGGGTGGTTTTACGGGAACGCTTGTGACATGCGATTAAGTATTTGTAGAACAAACAGTGAAAAATGAAACAATTGATTCAGGAGGAAGAAAAATGTTAACGCAATATGAAAGTAAGATGGAGAAAACAGTGGATAGTTTGGCAACAGAGTATTCAAGTATCAGGGCAGGAAGAGCAAATCCACATATACTGGATAAGCTGAGAGTAGATTATTATGGTGCACCGACACCGATACAGCAGGTGGCAAACGTTACTGTTCCGGAGGCACGTACATTGATGATACAGCCTTGGGAGTCGAGCCTGATTAAGGAAATCGAGAAGGCGATTATCAATTCTGATCTCGGCGTTAATCCGAATAATGACGGTAAGAGTGTAATCATTAATTTTCCGGAATTAACAGAGGAAAGAAGAAAAGATCTTGTAAAGGATATTAAGAAAAAGGGTGAGGCAGCTAAGGTCGCTGTCAGAAACATCAGAAGAGATGCAAATGATGCATTGAAAAAAATGAATAAGACAAATGAAATGTCTGAGGATGAGCTGAAAACGAATGAGGAGAAGGTTCAGAAACTGACAGACAAGTATGTAGCAAACATTGATAAGCTGATGGATGAAAAGTCTAAAGAGATTATGACAGTATAGGAGTCTGACTTGAAAAAGATAATTGACGGTGAAGAATTAAATATTCCCACACATGTTGCAGTTATTATGGATGGAAACGGAAGATGGGCAAAAAAACGCCTGATGCCGAGGAATTTCGGACATAAGGCGGGTGCAAAAGTTGTGGAGCAGATATGTGAGGATGCCTATAATCTGGGCATAAAATATCTGACGGTCTATGCATTTTCAACCGAAAACTGGAAACGTTCGGTTGAAGAAGTAACAGGCATTATGAATCTTCTCAGATCTTATCTGACCGATTGTATTGAGCGGGCCTCCAGAAATAATATGCGCGTGCGTGTGATTGGTGATCGCAGTGCACTGGATCAGGATATCGTTGATAAGATTGACACGTTGGAGAAGCAAACCGCATGCTATGATGGACTTAATTTTACGATAGCACTCAATTACGGAGGAAGGGATGAACTGCTCCGTGCTGTACGTCACATGACGGAGGATGTGCAAAATGGAAAGCTTCGGGACACTGAAATAGATGAAACGACGTTTTCACGTTATCTGGATACATGGGATATACCGGATCCGGATTTGTTGATTCGAACCAGTGGTGAGTTAAGGTTATCCAACTTTTTGATTTGGCAGCTTGCTTATACGGAGTTTTATTTTACAGATGTGTTGTGGCCGGATTTTACCGTGGAAGAGCTGAAGAAGGCGATACGGTATTATAACGGCAGAGAAAGAAGATATGGCGGGGTAAAGTAGATGTTTAAGACCAGGTTTCTAAGTGGTGCCGTATTGACGGTGCTTGCAATCGGTATATTGTATGTAGGCGGTTATCTGACCGGTGCGGCAGTACTTATGCTATCTATGGGAGGAATCATAGAATTACTTCGGGTATATCAGATTCATAATAAGCCGATTGGCATCATTGCATATATTGCAACAGCTGCATATTATGCATTGCTGTTCTTTGATAAGCAACAGTTTGTGATACCACTCATTATTGTATTTGTGCTCAGCGTTTTATCTGTATATGTAATTTGTTTTCCGAAGTATCGGGATGAAGATGCAATGGCAGTTATTTTGTCATTTTTTTATGTGACATTGATGTTGTCATATGTATATTTGATTCGTGAACTTCCATATGGCGGTGGGCTTGTAGTCATGATTTTTATTTGCTCATGGATTAATGATACCTGTGCATATTGCGTGGGCGTGAGGTTGGGAAAACATAAAATGACACCGCAGCTGAGCCCGAAAAAGAGTGTAGAGGGATTGATAGGCGGTATTGCAGGTGCTGCCTTGGTTGCCGGTTTGTATGGCATATTTTTCAGCAAATATGTATATGAATTAAGTAATGGGCCTTTGATTTTTGCGATTGTGGGTGCAATCGGAGCAGGTATTGCAGTTTTGGGAGATTTGGCTGCATCTGCCATAAAACGCAATCATGATATTAAGGATTACGGCAAATTGATTCCGGGACACGGCGGGATTCTGGATCGGTTTGACAGTATGATATTTACGGCACCGGTTATCTATTATTGTTTTATCTATATGATTGGTAATCTTGGAGGTTAATATTTTGAAGAATATAGCAATTATTGGTTCTACGGGTTCTATCGGAACACAGACGCTGGATATCGTGAGAGCCAATGGAGATATACGGGTATCAGCATTGGCTGCAGGAAACAATGTAGCATTGCTGGAACAACAGGTGCGGGAATTCAAGCCTGATATAGTGGGTGTTTGGAGCGAGGACAAGGCAAAGGAGTTACGGGTTGCCTTGTCTGAATTTGATATAAGGATTGTTTCCGGGATGGAAGGATTGATAGAGGTTGCATGCTATGAATCGGCGGAGATTCTTGTGACGGCCATTGTGGGAATGATCGGTATCAGACCGACGGTTGAGGCAATTAAAGCCGGAAAAGATATTGCACTTGCAAATAAGGAGACACTTGTAACGGCAGGTCATATCATCATGCCGCTGGCAGAAGCGTGCGGGGTTAAAATTCTCCCGGTGGATAGTGAACATTCTGCTATTTTCCAATGCATACACGGCGAGGAGGAAAACAGAATCAGGCGATTGCTTATCACGGCATCCGGAGGTGCATTTCGCGGATATAAACGTGAGGAGCTTGAACATGTGACGGTGGAGGATGCACTCAGGCATCCGAATTGGTCGATGGGACGAAAGATTACGGTTGATTCTGCTACGCTGGTAAATAAAGGCCTTGAGGTGATAGAGGCAAAGTGGCTATTTGATGTGGAACCGGATCAGATTGAGGTTGTAGTACAGCCACAGAGTATCATTCATTCCATGGTAGAGTTTTGCGATGGAGCGGTGAAAGCACAGCTTGGAACACCGGATATGAAGCTTCCTATTCAGTATGCGTTATATTATCCGGAGCGAAGAAAACTTACAAGTGACACACTGGATTTTGCGAAAATGGGGAATATTATCATTGATACACCGGACAGAGAAACATTTAAAGGTATCGATTTCGCTTACAGTGCTATTCGCACAGGTGGCTCCATGCCTACAGTTTTTAATGCTGCGAATGAGAAAGCTGTGGAAATGTTTCTGCATAAGGACATACAATTTTTACAAATCTATGATATTATCGAGATGTGTATGGAAGCACATAAGACAATTGAAAATCCGACACTTACGGATATTTTTGAGACGGAACAGTGGGTGTATGAGTATATTGAAAAATATTTTAATCGTTAAGGAGCTTAAATTTCTATGAATATCATTTTGATTATACTGGTGTTCGGCGTAATCGTGTTTTTTCACGAATTCGGACATTTTATCGTTGCAAAGCTAAATAAGATTTCAGTAACGGAATTTTCCATCGGTATGGGGCCGGCTCTTTTTTCGATACAGAAGAAAGAAACAAAATATTCTATCCGACTGCTTCCGATTGGTGGTTATTGTATGATGATGGGAGAGGATGAGGAATCCGAGGATGAAAATGCCTTTGGAAATAAGCCGATATGGGCACGTATGCTTGTCATTGCGGCGGGACCGGTGTTTAATTTTATTCTGGCTTTTGTATTCTCTATTATTCTGATTCATTATACAGGATGTGATCCGGCCACGCTGTATGAGGTTGTGGAGGGAAGCCCTGCACAGGAAGCAGGTATAGAAAATGGCGATACTGTTACGGAGATTGAGGGAAAAAATATATATAATTTCCGTGAACTGCAGTTATATATGGCGCTTGAAGACCCGGGTGCGCCGATTGAACTGACGTTGGAACGGGAGTCGGGAGAGGTGTATACGACTACAGTGACACCGGCTTTGTATGAGGATGGTTCCTATAAAATAGGTGTAAAAAGTGGATATATTTTACCTGATGGTTTTGGAATGACATTGAAATATGCAGCACTTGAATGCAGATATTGGGTAAAATCTACGGTATTGAGCCTGAAAATGATCGTGACAGGCGGTGTGAAGAGTACGGATGTAATGGGACCGGTCGGCGTGGGCGGTGTCATGAATGACATCATAGAGGAAGTTAAGGAAGAGAGTGCTACAACAAAGGATGCCATTATAAACGTTTTGCTTAATATGTTGAATTGGTGTATTTTGTTGAGTGTCAATTTGGGAATCATGAATCTTCTTCCGATACCGGCCTTAGATGGTGGACGGCTTCTGTTTCTTCTGATAGAGGCAGTCAGAAGAAAGAAGATTCCACAGGATAAGGAGGCCATTGTGAATCTGATAGGCTTTGCACTCCTGATATGTCTGATGGTGGTAGTATTTTTCAATGATATTAAAAATGTATTTTTCTCATAGCATGTAAATGTATATGGAGGACAGAGGATTGACGGATATAAAACATAGAGATACAACGAGAATCGTGGATATTGGCGGAGTCAAAATCGGAGGCGGAAATCCGATTGCGATTCAGTCCATGACAAATACGGAAACGGCAGATGTAGATGCCACCGTAAGACAGATACTTGAACTTGAGAATGCGGGATGTCAGATTATCCGTGCAACTGCAAATACGGAAGCGGCAGCCTGTGCGTTTGCAGATATAAAGAAACGGATTCATATACCGATTGTTGCGGATATACATTTTGATTACAGACTTGCCATTATGGCCATGGAGCATGGGGCCGATAAAATCAGGATAAATCCGGGTAATATTGGTGGAGAGGAAAATCTGAAAAAAGTTGTTGCTGTGGCAAAAGCAAGACAGATACCGATTCGTGTGGGTGTAAATTCAGGCTCACTGGAGAAAGGACTTGTGGAAAAATATCATGGTGTTACAGCTGAGGGAATCGTGGAAAGTGCACTGGATAAGGTTGCTATGATAGAAGCGTGCGGCTATGACAATATTGTCATAAGCATTAAATCGTCGGATGTGATGATGTGCGTGCAGGCACATGCGTTGATTGCCGGGCAGACACACTATCCGCTCCATGTCGGTATCACGGAAGCAGGGACGCTTTATAGAGGTAATATTAAATCTGCGATAGGTCTTGGTATGATTTTAGGACAGGGAATCGGAGATACGATACGGGTTTCGCTTACCAGTGATCCTGTGAATGAAATTATATCTGCGAAAATGATTCTGCGGACACTGAATTTGCGTGAGGATGGAATTGAGCTGGTTTCCTGCCCGACCTGTGGACGTACCAAAATTGATTTGATTGGACTAGCAAATCAGGTGGAGAAGATGATTCAGGAATACGATCATCTGCATATAAAGGTTGCAGTCATGGGGTGTGCTGTCAATGGACCTGGAGAAGCGAGAGAGGCAGATCTTGGAATAGCAGGCGGAGACGGAGAGGGACTTTTGTTTAAACGAGGCCAGATTATACGGAAGATGCCACAGGAGGAACTGCTGGGGGCACTTCAGTACGAGCTTGAACATTGGACTGATGAATTGCATGGTGTTTAGAAAACGAGATACGGAAGGCGAGATAATAAATGGGAGCAAAGCTATTTAAAGATGTTTTCCCGGGATTAAAATTGGATAAAAAACTGGATGAATTGTTAGGACAGACTGAGATTTTGAAAATAACCATGTTCAAGGCAAAAAAGAAGATGATTATTTCAATTTCAAGCAAAAATCTGATTGCAAAAGAGTTAATCTACAAAGCGGAAGAGGCACTGACAGCGTTTATCTTCGGGAACACAGGTGAAGTTTGTGAGATAGAGGAGCATTATATCTTATCAAAGCAATATAATCTGACACAGTTATCAAATATATATCGCGACAGCTTTTTGGAGGAAATTAAGCATATCAGTTATGTGGATTACCGCATATTAAAACGTGGGGAATGGTTTTTCCATGACAATATTGTAACACTTGCACTGGAAGACAGCAGTCTGGCAAGGAGCCATGCGGAACGGATTAAGGAATATCTGGTATCTACATATCGTGATCGGTTTGGAATGGATGTATCAGTTGGATTTGATTTTACCGAAGAACAGAAATCCAGTCTGCGGGCGGCAAATGAGCTTCGCTTAAAGCAGGAACTTATGGCAATTGAGATGAAAAATGAGGAGGCAAGCCAGCACGCAAGAAATGCGGAGCACGCGGTTGAGGAAAAAACTGATATCCGGAAAGAAAACGATAAGCGTGAGACTGTGACAGAACAAACACCGAAAGAACCCGTGAAACAGCCGGAAAAATCCGCAGGACGCCCGCCAAAGGAAGCTGCGGGAAGACCTGTGTCACGTGCAAAGGGAAATCCACAGGATCCGGATGTATTCTATGGACGAAACTGCGAAGGAGATATTGTCGCAATCAGCGAATTGTATGATGGTATCGGTCCGGTTTGTATCCATGGTCAGGTAATTACGCTGGAGGATAGAGAGCTTCGCAGTGGAAAGTTTATTGTTAGCGGAACGATTACGGATTTTACCGATACAATCGGGTTCAAAATATTTGTGGCGCCGGAGGACAGGGAGCCGATTCTCGAGGAACTTAGCGTAGGCAGCTTTTATATCATAAAGGGAGTGCCTATGTATGATACTTATGCCCGTGAGATATCAGTATCATCTATCACGGGAATTAAGGCGGCAAATGATTTCCGTGAGAAACGAATGGATACTTCCATTGAAAAACGTGTTGAGTTGCATCTGCACACTGTCATGAGTGAGATGGATAGTGTTGTAGATATAAAAAAGGTAATAAAACGGGCAAAGGAATGGGGACACAAGGCACTTGCCATTACGGATCATGGCTGCGTTCAGGCATTCCCGATTGCCAATCATGAGATAAAACCGGACGAAGATTTTAAAATTTTGTATGGGGTCGAAGGATATTTTGTGGATGATCTGAAAGACCTTGTAATGAATGATAAAGGGCAGAATATTGATTCGGAATATGTGGTCTTTGATATAGAAACCACAGGTTTAAGCCCTAGATACAACAAGATAATCGAGATAGGTGCTGTCAGAATCAGAGATGGAAAGATACAGGATACATACTCCAGATTTGTCAATCCTGAGGTGCCGATACCCTATTCCATCACAAAGCTGACATCTATCAATGACAGCATGGTCATGGATGCACCGACGATTGAGACGATATTGCCGGAATTCCTTGATTATGTGGGAGATGCAATACTTGTGGCACATAACGCCAGTTTTGATACAGGCTTTATCAAGGAATTTGCACATAGACAAGGGCTGCCATTTGATTATACGATAATGGATACCATGACACTGGCTCATATTTTGATACCTGAGTTGGGAAAATATACGCTGGACAGGCTATGCAAGCAGTTCAATGTGTCTTTGGAAAATCATCATAGAGCCTGTGATGACGCAGCAGCAACAGCCGAGATATTTCTTAAAATGCTCGGAATGGTGCGTGAAAAAAATGTTTGTACGATAAAAGACCTGAATGTGATGGGCTCGGCTTCACCGGATGCCATCAAAAAAGCGAAAACCTATCATGGTATTATTCTGGTCAAAAACGAGATAGGGCGTGTCAATTTGTACAGGCTGATTTCCGAATCTCACATAAATTATTTTAATCGTAGACCAAGAATGCCGAAAAGTCTGATTAACAAATACAGGGAGGGCTTGATTATTGGTTCGGCTTGCGAGGCAGGAGAGTTATACCGTGCCGTGCTTTATAATGAGAGTGAGGACGAAATTACCAGATTGGCAAATTTTTATGATTATTTTGAGATTCAGCCTACCGGTAATAACATGTTCCTGTTACATGACGAGAAAGCGCCTGTAAATACAGTGGAAGATCTGGAGGATGTGAACAGGCGTATTGTAGAACTGGGAAGACAGTTTGGCAAGCCGGTTGTTGCGACCTGTGACGTTCACTTTCTTGATCCGGAGGATGAGATATACAGGAGAATTATTATGGCGGGAAAAGGTTTTGCAGATGCAGATAATCAGCCACCGCTATATTTCAGGACGACAGAAGAAATGCTTGCCGAATTTCAGTACCTTGGCAGTGATGTGGCAAAGGAAGTTGTCATAACAAATACAAATAAAATTGCGGATATGATAGAAAAGATATCGCCTGTCCGACCGGATAAGCAGCCGCCTATCATAGAAAATTCCGACGAAACATTGACGAGTATATGTTATGACAAGGCACATGAGATATATGGACCGAACTTGCCTGATATTGTGGTGAAAAGACTGGAGAAAGAACTGCATTCCATTATATCAAACGGATTTGCGGTTATGTACATCATCGCACAGAAACTGGTATGGCGTTCAAATGATGATGGTTATCTGGTTGGTTCCAGAGGCTCCGTCGGATCTTCCTTTGTGGCAACAATGGCAGGAATTACAGAGGTAAATCCTTTGCCTGCACATTATATCTGTCCGAAATGTTACTATACGGATTTTGATTCGGAATATGTGAAAAAATACGCAGGACAGTCGGGATGTGACATGCCGGATATGGCATGCCCGAAGTGTGGTACCAATATGAAGAAAGAAGGCCACGATATTCCATTTGAAACGTTTCTTGGGTTTAACGGTGACAAGGAGCCGGATATAGACCTTAATTTCTCCGGGGAATATCAGCCGAAAGCACATGCATATACCGAGGAGCTTTTTGGAAAGGGTAAGGCTTTCAGAGCCGGAACCATCGGTACAATGGCAGAGAAAACAGCATATGGATACGTATATAACTATTTTAAGGACAAGGGCGTGGAAAAACGCCGCTGCGAGATGGAACGTCTGGCTGTCGGGTGCACAGGCGTCAAACGTACAACGGGACAGCATCCGGGCGGCATGATTGTGTTGCCGAAACACGAGGAGATTTACTCGTTCACACCGATACAGAAGCCTGCCAACGATATGAGCACGGATATTATAACCACGCATTTTGAGTATCACTCCATAGATCACAATCTGCTTAAGCTGGATATACTGGGACACGACGATCCGACCATGATAAGACGACTGGAGGATCTGACGGGAGTGGATGCCAAGACGATTCCTTTGGATGACCCGAAAGTTATGTCGCTTTTCCATAATACGGATGCATTGGGGATAAAACCGGAGGATATTGGTGGTACAAAGCTCGGAACATTGGGTATTCCTGAGTTTGGAACCGAATTTGCCATGCAGATGTTAATTGATACACATCCGAAGGCGTTTTCTGATCTGGTTCGTATTGCAGGATTGTCACATGGTACGGATGTATGGCTGGGAAATGCCCAGACGCTGATTGCGGAGGGAACTTGTGAGCTTTCTTCTGCAATTTGTACCAGAGATGATATCATGACATATCTGATTTATATGGGACTGGAATCAGGCACTGCATTTAAAATCATGGAGGCGGTCAGAAAAGGAACGGTTGCCAAGGGTAAATGCGATAAGTGGCCGGAATGGAAAGAAGAGATGCTTGCACATGGTGTGCCGGAATGGTATATCTGGTCCTGCGAGAAGATTAAATACATGTTCCCGAAAGCACACGCGGTGGCTTATGTTATGATGGCATGGCGTATTGCCTACTTTAAGGTGAATTATCCGTTGGCATATTATACCGCATTTTTCAGTATCAGAGCCTCGGCATTTGATTACAAGCTGATGTGTCAGGGTAAGGAGGCACTTGAGGCTAATATGGCCGAGCTTCAGAAGACAGATAAGGATAAGCAGACTGCCACGATCAAGGATACATTGCGGGATATGAAGATCGTGCAGGAAATGTATGCACGTGGAATTGAATTTTTACCGATTGACCTGTATCAGGCGAAAGCAGACAGATTTCAGATTATTGACGGTAAGATTATGCCGAGTTTTGGCTCCTTGCCGGGCATGGGTGCCAAGGCGGCCCAACAGCTTCAGGATGCAGCAACCAAAGGTCCGTTTACATCCAAGGAAGACATTCGTAACAGGGGAAAAATCTCCAAAACGATATTGGATGATATGGATGAATTGGGCATTTTAGGAGATATTCCGGAGACGAATCAGTATGATTTCTTCAGTATGCTGCAATAAAGCAGTTGCTATTTTGCTGTAAATATATTAGAATGTTACTATATGTTTTAAAGGACGTGAGAGAATGAATAATCAAAATACGCAGGATATAGGCATTATCAGAGAAACCATGATTGAAGTGCCGGATATACTGGCGCAGGTATACGAGGCACTCTCTGAGAAAGGCTATAATCCTGTCAGTCAGATTGTAGGATATGTCATGAGTGGAGATCCGACCTATATTACAAGTTATAAAAATGCCAGAAGTCTCATTATGAAAGCAGAGCGGGATGAGATTATCGAAGTATTGCTTGAAAACTATATCGAGACCAGACTGAAATAACAGATTTGCGATTTTGTAGACGCAGGAGAGAAAATTGAGAGTAATTGGATTAGATTTTGGGACAAAGACGGTTGGGGTTGCTTTGAGTGACGAGGCTGGGATTATTGCTCAGCCTTTGGTTACGATTGAGAGAAAACATGCCGGTAAGCTGCGGCAGACTTATGCGCAGATTGAACGTATTATTGATGAACAGGATGTTGGGGCAGTCGTGCTGGGATACCCGAAGAACATGAATAATACAGAGGGAGAACGTGCTGAGGCAACAAAGCAGTTTATGGAGGATCTGGAACGTCGGACAGGTCTTCCGGTTATCCTTGTAGATGAGAGGCTTACTACGGTAGAGGCGGATAGAATTCTGGAGGAAACAGGAGTAGCCGTAAGTGCCAGGAAAAGCTATATTGACAAGATGGCAGCTGCAATTATATTGCAGAATTATCTGGATAGGGAGAAAAATAAAGAATAAAAAGAAGGAGAATCGATAGAAAACGTGCATGCAGTTATAGGGATGGCGTTGTACTGTCGGGAAAAGAGCTGTGGAAGAACAGAACAATAATCATGCAAAACAGGATAAGATCGTGTTTGAGTCAGAGGATGGCAACGAAGAATTTTATGTGCTGGAGCAGACCATGCTTGGCGGCGTAAATTATATATTAGTAACTGATGATGTGGACAGTGAGGAGG